>NZ_DIMK01000014.1:121591-154182 GCF_002425525.1 Pseudomonas sp. UBA5568
AGGTGGCTCGACCGGCGGCTGTACCGGGGGTTCCACGGGTGGCTCGACCGGGGGCTGCACCGGGGGCTCGACGGGCGGTTCTACAGGCGGCTGCACCGGGGGTTGGACAGGTGGCTCGACCGGCGGCTGCACGGGCGGCTGCACGGGCGGCTGCACGGGCGGCTCGACCGGGGGCTCTACAGGTGGCTGTACCGGCGGTTCCACGGGAGGCTCCACAGGCGGCTCCACAGGTGGTTCGACAGGCGGTGTAGTGCCTTTCTGCGCAATGGTCAGGTTCAGTTCATTGGCGGTGCGCTGCAGGCTGACATTGAGAAATGCCGAGTTGGTGAACGCCTGCGCATACGCGGTACCTGCTGCTGCGCCCTCCACCACGCCGCCCTGGGCGGCCAGCAGGGTGTAGGTCTGGCCGGTCTGATAGCTTTGCGCATCGTTGAGGGTGGTCACGTCTACACGCGTACCGCGCAGGGTTGCGCTGCCGCTGACGTTAACCCGGTCGGCGCCGCCATTGCCTGCAATGTCGGCGGCGTACCTGGAGCCTTCGGCCATGTCCAGGTCGCCCTTGATGTTCAAGGTGCCGAGTGCCGCTTCACCTGGCGACAGCGTACCGCCCGAGGCTACCTGCGTGCTCCCGACCTGTCCGTTACCGGCCAGCACGCCACCTGCCAGTACTTGGGCACGGTTGCTGTAGTTGCCAGAAGCGTCGGTATGCCCGACGGTACCGTTGACCACCAAGGTGCCGTTGCCCACACTCAGCAATGACGTGCCTCGTGGGTTGGTCTGGTCTACATCGCCGTCGAGTACCAGCCGCCCGCCACGCACTACCGTGCTGCCGGAAAGGCCCGTCAGGTCGCCGCCCAAGGTGGTGTCGCCACTGAACGCGTACACACGGCCCGCGCCACTGATGCGGTTGTTCACTTGCAGGTTGCTGTCGGTATGGTTGAACGCCAGCGCACCGCTGCCGGCGCCGAAGCGAATGGCGGTTTGCGGATCGAGACGGCCCGCCGCCTGGGCAGAACCGGCGCTGATGGCATCGATGTCGGTACGCGCATCGTCCCGCACGACGGCACCACCGATGCTTAGCGTGCCACGGGCGGCGGAGTTGATGCTGGTCAGCTCGCTGATGTCGATGCCGTCGGCGCTGCTCAGCTCGGCGCCGTTGGACAGGGTCAGGATGGTGCTGGATGTCGTGGTGCCCAGCGTCATGGCGCGCGTGGCCAGACGGGTGCCTTCACCGGAGACATTGACCTGGGTGTTACGGCTGACGTTGGCCGAGCCCAGCGCCATGGAGTCGCTGGTCAATACGGCGCCGTCGCTCAGGCTCAGGTCGTTGCGGTTTCTGAAGGTGCCGGTGTTGTCCCAGCGGGTGCCAGCGCCCGACAGTTCGCTGATCGAGTTGATGGCCACGCGCTCACTGACCAGTTGCCCACCATCCTTGAGGTTGATGCGCGAGTCGTACAGGAACACGCCACCGGACGTGACGTTGACGGTGTCTACTTTCGAGCCCTGGCCGCTGACCAGCAGGTTGGCCCGCGACAGGGCGTTGCCGGCATTGCCATTGTCACTCAATTGCAGGTCCCGCACCGACACCTGCCCACCGCCAAGCACGTTGAGAGTACCTTGCCCGGCGCCACCAATCACGATGGTGTTACCCAGCACCGCGCCGGTGCGTGGCACGTTCCAGCGCGTACCAGGGCCCTGCACGATGACCGTGGCCATCGCCGTGCTGGCCGCGTCGTTGGTGGACGACCCACCGATTCGGCCGCCGAAGCTGGTGACCTGGGCGCCATTGTTGAGCGTAAGCGTGGACGGCGTGCCGTTGCTGGGGCGCAGCACCACAGCGCCGTCAATGCCTCGGTCGCTGCTGAAGGTGTCCTGACCGCTGTCGAGCACATAGTCGGCCGCGTACGCGCCGGGTGCCATGGCGAGCGTTATCGCGAAGGTGAGGGGGGATAGCTTGAATAAGGGATTCATAACGACTCCGGAGACTCCATGAGATGCCACCTGCGTGGCCACCGAGCCCGAAGGGCTCGGTGTTCCTGTATACGGCGGTTAACAGGGGGAGTATCGGGAGCGACCCAAGACCGTGAAATAGTACGAGTGTGCTAGTGGGGCGCCCACTGTGACGCACTGCACACTTCGCAGCCACAGGTGGCCGATCCGCCGCGTTCAAAGGCTGTTACGCCAGTAATGGCCTTTTGGTTATGGCCCTAGGCCCTCAGCTCGCCGGGTCCTGCCCCAGCACCTTGCTCAGCGCCACACGGGCATCTTCGAGCTGCACCAGGGAGGCATGCCGGGCGCCAAGCGCATCGCCGTTCTGGATAGCCGTCAAAATGGCTTTGTGCCGGGGGAGGGCGAGCTCATCGAAATTCGGGCGCTGGTTGGAAAAACGCACCGATTCGCGCAATGCCATCGACAGCATGTTGCACAGGTAGGCGAGCAGGTCATTGTGGGTGGCGTCGGCAATACGGGCATGAAAGTCCAGGTCTGGCTGCAGCCGCTCATCCGGGGTACGCGCTGCCTCCATTCGTTGATAAGCCTCGCCAATCGACGCTACGTCCTCTGTCGTGGCATTGGTGGCGGCCAAGGCGGCGGCAGCGGGCTCAATGACCCAGCGCACGCTGGACAGGGTATTGAAGAACTCCTGTTGCGGCGTTGCCTGCATCAGCCAGTGCAGCACATCGGGGTCGAGCATGTGCCAGTCATGGCGGGGTCTGACCAGGGTGCCGACGCGGGGGCGCGCTTCTACCAGGCCCTTGGCCGTGAGGGCGCGCATGGCCTCGCGAAACACCGGCCGACTGATCGCGTAGGTTTCGCACAGGCTTGCCTCGGACGGCAGCTTCTGCCCTGGGGCGAGTTGGCCGGACACGATCTGCAGGCCCAGGTCCTGGACCAAGGTAGCGTGCATGCTCTTGCGCGTTGAGGGCTGGCGGTAGTTCATGGGGGTTGTGCGAGGTCCTTCTGGCGGGGCTCGCATCATAGCACTGATAAATGCAGGGCTGTTTTGCAGCGCCTTGAGGGCGGACAGAGGTGGTCCCTGCGGGCCTCGGCGCTCTAGCGGGCGCGGGAGCTGTCGGTGCATGGACGGCTCCACGGCGTTCAAGCGGCAAGCGGCACTGTGCGCCCCCGGTTGTATCGAGCCAGTCACGGCCCCGCTTGGGGTAATTTCCCTGGGCTAGTGAGAGTGCTTGGGCACCGCCGCCCCGCGGCAGCCGACGAGAAAGTCGAAGTCGCAGCCCTCATCGGCCTGCATCACATGGTCCAGATAGAGCTTGGCATACCCCCCGGTAATCAGCTGTGGCGGTGGCTGCAGATCCGCCAGGCGGCCGGCCAGCTCCTGCTCGTCGATGTCCAGGTGCAAGCGGCCTTGCTGGCAGTCCAGCTCGATCCAGTCGCCTTCGCGTACCACGGCCAGGGGCCCACCTGCGGCAGCCTCTGGCGCAACGTGCAGCACTACGGTGCCGTAGGCCGTGCCACTCATGCGCGCGTCTGAGATGCGCACCATGTCGGTTACGCCTTGGGCAAGCAGCTTGGCCGGCAGCCCCATGTTGCCCACCTCGGCCATGCCGGGATAACCCTTGGGCCCGCAATATTTCATCACCAGGATCGAGTTGGCGTCCACATCCAGGTCTGGGTCGTTGATGCGAGCCTTGTAGTCCTCGAAGTGCTCGAAGACCACGGCGCGCCCCCGATGCTGCATCAGCGCAGGCGTGGCCGCCGAAGGCTTGAGCACTGCGCCCTTGGGCGCTAGGTTGCCCCGCAGGATGCAGATACCGCCGTCGGCCACCAGGGGTTTGTCCAGCGGGCGGATGACGTGCTCATCATAAAGTGGCGCGGTGTGGCAGTTGTCCCACAGGCTTTTACCGTTTGCGGTCAGCGCAGTCGGGTTGGGCAGCAGCCCATGCTCCCCCAGGCGACGAATCACGGCCGGCAGACCGCCGGCGTAATAGAACTCCTCCATCAGGAAACGCCCCGAAGGTTGCAGGTCGACCAGCGTCGGCGTACCCCGTCCCACCCGCGTCCAGTCCTCCAACTGCAGGTCTACGCCAATGCGCCCGGCGATGGCCTTGAGGTGAATGACGGCGTTGGTCGAGCCACCAATGGCGGCGTTCACTCGGATGGCATTTTCGAAGGCTTCGCGGGTGAGGATTTTCGACAGCCGCAAGTCTTCGCGCACCATGTCCACGATGCGCATGCCCGACAAGTGCGCCAACACGTAACGGCGCGCGTCCACGGCAGGGATGGCGGCGTTGTGCGGCAGCGAAGTGCCCAGCGCCTCAGCCATGCAGGCCATGGTCGAAGCCGTACCCATGGTGTTGCAGGTGCCGGCTGAGCGCGACATGCCTGCCTCGGCAGAGAGAAATTCGTTCAGGTCGATGTGGCCGGCCTTATAGGCCTCGTGCATCTGCCACACGATAGTGCCGGCGCCAATATCCTTGCCTTTGTGCTTGCCGTTGAGCATCGGCCCGCCGGTCACCACGATGGCCGGAACATCACAGCTGGCCGCGCCCATCAGCAACGCAGGCGTGGTCTTGTCGCAACCGGTCAGCAGCACCACGGCATCGACCGGGTTGCCACGAATGGCTTCTTCCACATCCATGCTCGCCAGGTTGCGCGTGAGCATGGCCGTGGGGCGCAGGTTGGATTCACCGCTGGAGAACACTGGGAACTCGACCGGGAAGCCGCCTGCTTCCAACACGCCTTTCTTGACGTGCTCGGCGATCTTGCGGAAATGCGCGTTGCACGGGGTCAGCTCCGACCAGGTGTTGCAGATGCCGATGATCGGTTTGCCCTGGAACTCGTGGTCCGGAATGCCCTGGTTCTTCATCCAGCTGCGGTACATGAACCCGTTCTTGTCGGCGCTACCGAACCATTGGGCGGAGCGCAGTGAGGGCTTGCTATCGGACATGATGGACACCTTATTAGTATTACTATTTATCTTTATACCGCCAAATATATCGCCAAAAAACGCACATGTGAAGGCTTGTCGTTTTAAATAGTAATACTATAAGATCAATTTCCTAGGTCAGCGGTCTGCCAAAAAACCTCGGCCTGGTGTTGTACCCATTACAAGAACAATTGGAGACATCGCCATGATTCAGGAGCAGCGGCTCGTCCGCCTGATCACACTCAAGCTCATCCCTTTTCTGGTCCTGTTGTACCTGGTGGCCTATGTTGATCGCTCGGCGGTCGGCTTTGCCAAGCTGCACATGGGCGCCGACATTGGCCTGGGCGATGCTGCCTACGGCCTGGGCGCCGGGTTGTTCTTCATCGGCTATTTTCTGTTCGAAGTGCCCAGCAACCTGCTGCTGGACCGCTTTGGCGCACGCCGCTGGTTTGCGCGCATCTTGCTTACGTGGGGCGCCATCACCATTGGCATGGCATTCGTGACCGGGCCGAACGGCTTCTATGTGATGCGCTTTCTGCTAGGGGCAGCCGAGGCGGGGTTCTTTCCGGGGGTGCTGTACTACATCACTCAGTGGTACCCCGTGCGTCATCGCGGCAAAATTCTGGGTTTGTTCATCCTTTCCCAGCCCTTGGCGATGCTGGTCACAGGGCCGCTTTCCGGCGCATTGCTGGGTCTGGACGGCACCTATGGCCTGCACGGCTGGCAATGGCTGTTCATCTGCATCGGGACCCCTGCGGTGCTGTTGGCCTGGCCCACGCTGCGCCTGCTGCCCGATGGCCCGGCCAAGGTACGCTGGCTCAGCGACGCGCAACGCACCTGGTTGCAGGAACAGCTGGCCGATGACCTGCGTGAATACGGCCAGACCCGCCACGGCAACCCGCTGCATGCACTCAAGGACAGCCGCGTGCTGCTGTTGGCGCTGTTCTACCTGCCCATGACCCTGAGCATCTACGGGCTCGGGTTGTGGCTGCCCACCTTGATCCACCAGTTCGGCGGCAGCGACTTGGTCACCGGTTTCGTGTCGGCGGTGCCCTACCTGTTCGGCATCATTGGTTTGCTGGTCGTGCCGCGCAGCTCGGACCGCCTCAACGACCGTTACGGTCATCTTGGCCTGCTGTATGCCCTGGCCGCAGCGGGGCTGTTCCTCAGCGCCTGGTTGAGCGTGCCGGCGTTGCAACTGGCGGCACTGTGCCTGGTGGCGTTCGCCTTGTTTTCGTGCACGGCGATCTTCTGGACCCTGCCTGGGCGATTCTTCTCCGGGGCCAGCGCTGCGGCCGGCATTGCCTTGATCAACTCGATCGGCAACCTGGGCGGCTACCTGGGCCCATTTGGCATCGGCGCCTTGAAAGAACACACAGGTCACCTGTCGTCCGGGCTGTATTTCCTGGCCCTGGTCACCCTGTTTGGGGTGCTGCTTACCGGGGTTGTCTACACCCGGCTGGAGCGCCGACAGCGTGATGCGGCCGCTCAAGTGGCCGGCGCCTCCCGATAATTTTTCGCAACCGACAAGCGAGTACGACCATGCGATTGATCCAATTCGAAACCGCCACCGGCCAGCGCCATGTCGGCGTGGTGGAAGGTGAGTACGTGTTGCGCGTATGTGGCACCGACACCACCCGCGAGCTGGCCCAGCAGGCCATTGCCGCTGGCCGGACCCTGGCCGACCACGTGCAGATATTGAGCCTGGGTGAGCGTCACGATTACCGGGCGCTGTTGGCCGAGGGCCGGGTGCTGCCGCCGCTGGATCACCCCGATCCTGCCCATTGCCTGGTGACCGGCACTGGCCTGACCCACTTGGGTAGCGCCGCCACGCGCGACAAGATGCATCAGCAGCAGGCCCAGGACGCCGTGACCGACAGCATGCGCATGTTCCAATGGGGCATGGAAGGCGGCCGGCCCCCTGCAGGGCAGGTGGGCGCACAGCCGGAATGGTTCTACAAGGGCGACGGTGCCATCGTCGTGCGCCCGGGGGCGGACCTGCCGCTGCCGGCGTTCGCCGAGGATGCCGGAGAAGAGCCTGAGTTGGTCGGCCTGTACCTGATCGGCCCTGATGGCACGCCCTATCGCCTGGGCTACGCGCTGGGCAACGAGTTCTCCGACCATGTGATGGAGCGGCGTAACTACCTTTATCTGGCCCACTCGAAGCTGCGCGCCTGCAGTTTCGGACCGGAGCTACGGCTGGGTGCGCTGCCGGCGGACCTCGAAGGGACCAGCCGCATCCTGCGTGATGGCCAACCGGTATGGAGCAAGCCCTTTCTGTCGGGTGAGCAGAACATGTGCCACAGCTTCGAGAACCTGGAGTTCCATCACTTCAAATACGACCAGTTCCTGCGACCTGGCGATATTCATGTGCACTACTTCGGCACCGCGACGCTGTCGTTCGCCGACGGCATCCAGGCTCAGCCCGGCGATACCTTCGAAATCAGCCTGCCGGCCTTCGGCGAGCCGCTGCGCAACGGCATTGCGCCAGCAGCCAAGCAGGTGCGGCCAGGGACGGTGAAAAGCCTGTAAGCCTACCTCTGTCATTCAGGGTACGTACCCCGTGGCCCAGGGAAGCGGTCACGTGCGGCCACTTCAATCTCGTAACTCAGGAGTCATCATGACTGGAAGCAATTTCATTGGCGGCCAACGCAGCGCCGCGGGCAGCGTGCGCCTGCACAGCCTCGACGCCTGCACCGGGGAGGCCCTGCCGGTCACCTTCAGCCAGGCTACCCCCGAAGAAGTGGACGCAGCAGCCCAGGCCGCCGAAGCCGCTTTCCCCGTATACAGTGCCCTGGCGCCCGAGCGCCGCGCGCAGTTTCTCGACGCTATCGCCGATCAGCTCGATGCATTGGACGACACCTTCGTCGCCACCGTATGCCGAGAAACCGCCTTGCCAGCAGGGCGTATCCAAGGCGAGCGTGCNNGCGCCAATTCGCCAAGGTGCTGCGGCGCGGCGACTTTCTTGGCGCCCGCATCGATCGCGCACAACCCCAACGCCAGCCGCTGCCACGGCCTGACCTGCGTCAGTACCGCACCGGCCTGGGTCCGGTGGCGGTATTCGGCGCCAGCAATTTTCCCTTGGCCTTTTCCACGGCCGGTGGCGACACCGCCGCTGCGCTGGCGGCAGGGTGCCCGGTGGTGGTCAAGGCGCACAGCGGGCACATGGCCACGGCCGAGTGGGTCGGCGAAGCCATCGAGCGGGCCGCTGTGGCGACCGGTATGCCCGCTGGCGTGTTCAACATGATCTACGGTGGGGGGGTAGGTGAGGCCTTGGTGCGCCATCCGATGATTCAAGCCGTAGGCTTTACTGGCTCGCTCAAAGGTGGGCGTGCCCTGTGCGACATGGCGGCTGCTCGTGCGCAGCCGATACCGGTGTTTGCCGAAATGAGCAGCATCAACCCGGTGCTGGTGCTGCCAGGTGCGCTGCAAGCGCGTGGCGCACAGATCGCCCGGGAGCTGGCCAACTCGGTGGTGATGGGGTGTGGGCAGTTTTGCACCAACCCGGGGCTGGTCATCGGTATCGCTGGCCAAGCCTTCAGCGACTTCCTGGCGCAATTAGGCGCGCACCTGGGTGACGAGCCTAGCCAGACCATGCTCAATGCCGGAACCCTGCGCAGCTATTGCGCCGGCGTCCAGCGCCTGCACCAGCACCCAGGGATACGCCACCTGGCCGGGTCCGCACAGGAAGGCAACCAAGCCCAGCCCCAGTTGTTCATGGCGCAGGCGAGCCTTTTGTTGCAGGGCGATGAAGTGCTTCAGGAAGAAGTGTTCGGACCTACCACGGTCGCCATCGAAGTGGCTGACGAAGCCGAACTGCGCCGGGCCCTCGAAGCGCTGCAGGGGCAACTGACGGCCACGTTGGTCGCTGAGGCTGAAGATATCCAGCGCTTCGCCGCGCTGGTACCGGTGTTGCAGCGCAAGGCCGGGCGCCTGCTGGTCAATGGCTACCCGACTGGCGTCGAAGTGTGCGAGGCGATGGTGCACGGCGGGCCTTACCCCGCTACATCCGATGCGCGCGGTACTTCCGTAGGCACCCTGGCTATCGACCGCTTCCTGCGGCCCGTCTGCTTTCAAGACTATCCGGACGCGCTGCTGCCCGACGCCCTCAAGGACGCCAACCCGCTGGGCCTGCTGCGCCTGATCGACGGGCAGCATAGCCGCGAGGCGCTTGCATGAAGGCTTGACGGTACTGGTACCTGAGTGTGTGCCGTCTGGTGAGGGTCAGGCGGCGCTTGCTTGATGAACCCCATTCAGTCAGTCCACCGCCACAGCGGCTCGTCCAGCAGGCCCACGTCTTTGAGTTGCGTCTTGCCTTGCACCTTGTCCAGGGCTAGCAGGTTGCAATCCTCACATTGGCTGAGGGCTTCGATCAATGGCGCGCTGTGCGACACGACCCACACCTGGCTGTGCTCGGACGCGCGAATGATCAGCCGGGCCAAGGCCGGCAGCAAGGCTACATGCAGACTGGTCTCCGGCTCATTGAGCACCATCAGGGCCGGTGGCCTGGGCGTCAGCAGGGCGGTCATCAGCAGAAGATAGCGTAAGGTCCCATCCGAAAGTTCTGCGCAGGTCAATGGCCTGAGCAATCCATGCTGGAGCAGCCGTACGCAGAATAGCCCGCCAGGGGGAGCATCGATGTCCAGGCGGCTGCCGGGGAACGCGTCCTCCAGCGCGGCATTGAGGCCTTCCACGTCACCGATTTCAATGATGGTCTGCAAGGCGGGGGCAAGGTTACGCCCGTCATGATGCAGCACTGGCGAGCGGGTGCCCAATTGGGGCTGGCGGCAGGGTGCATCCCGATCGATCCGAAAGTGATCGTAAAAACGCCAACTGTTGATGAAGGCGCGCAACTGCCCGATTTCCGGTGCCTGCCGTGGGCGGCCCACCACACTGAAGAACCTTTCGCTACTGTCGGCATGCTGATCAAGTATTGTCCAGGCGTTACCTTCACGAGCCTTCACCAACGCATTCTTGCGCTCGACCAGCGCCGAGGCAGGTCGGTAAGCCCCACCTGCCCAGATGGTCTCACTTTTGATTTCCGGATCGAGGATGAAGGCTGAGGGGTAAGCCAGGGGGATGGGCAATCCCAAGGAGATGGCGAATCCGTAATCCTCGGTGGCAAAGCCCAGCCGCAGGCGACGGGCATCGCGCGGGTGCTGCCCCTGGATCGGCACTTCACCGCGCATCATGCGTGCACTCGGTTCCGGGCCCGCCCACCAGGTCGAGTCCAGCCCACCTTCGCGGGCGAGTGCCTGGATGACCCCGCCCTGTGCCGTTTCGGCCAGCAGGCGCAGCGCTTTGTACAGATTCGACTTGCCGCTGCCGTTGGCTCCGGTTACCACGTTGAGCTGGCCCAGTGGCAGGACAAGGTGATTGATGGAGCGATAATTGCTGATGGCCAGGGTAGTGAGCATGGCGTTCTTCCCATCGACGATGGTGCAAGTTTGGCCTCAATCAAGCACCGAGGCCAACCCTTGCCCATGTCGACCAGCCGACGCGGGCCAATCGCTGACGGCGATGGCTAGATCCACAGATCATTAGGCGCCGTGCGCTCACCGCCCTCATGGCCAGTGTTGAGGACGCCACATGGCTCGATCATCAGCAGCTTGGCCTCGCCCTCGGCCGCTGTTCGATGCTGTACACCCCGCGGCACCACGAACAACTCGCCGGGCGCTACATGGACGCTGCGTTGCGGCAGATCGATGCGCAGCGTCCCTTCGAGTACCAGAAAGGCTTCATCGGTTTCCGGGTGCGCATGCCAGATGAATTCCCCTTCGATGCGTACAACCTTGAACTGGTAGTCGTTCATCTGTGCAACAACCCTGGGGCTCCATTGGCTGTCGATCATCGACGCTTTCTGGTTCAGGTTTATCGGATGGGGCTGAGTGTGTTGACTGGATTCGTACATGGTGGTTACTCCTGGTTGGAGCACGCAGCCTATTGCAGCTCAGTGTCTGCATGCTTGTACGATCCTGCACGTTGCTGCCCTGGCCGCAGGCGTTCGAGCCAGCGTAGCGGCGACACCCCATAACTGCGGGTGAAGTGTCGGGTCATGTGGCTCTGATCGTGAAAGCCTGCCGCCAAGGCAGCGTCGACCAGGGTGAAGCCATCGAGCAACAACCGACGCACATTGTCCAGTCGCCTCAGGGTGACGAAGCGATAAGGGCTGGTGCCGTACAGGGCCCGAAAGTCCCGAGACAGGCTCCATTGCTCACGGCCGCTGGCGTGCTCGAGCATCTCCAGGGTGATGCCCAGGTGCAGGTGCTCCAGAATGAACGCCTTGGCGCGTTCGGCGGACCGGTAATCCAGGCGCTTGCGCCCGCGTGGCTTGCCCGCGACAGCGCGCAGCGCCATGGCCAGGTCATAGATGGCGTCTTGCTCTTCCAGCTGCTCGAGGGGATGGTCCACAGCCTGCACAAACGGTTCGCTAGCATGGAACAGGCGCGGGTCACTGGAAAGCCCGCCAGGCACGAACGGTAGCGGCTGCCCGCCCAGTGCGGCCTGAATCAGCGCAGGGTCGATGTAGGCCATGCGGTAGCGAAAACCTGCCTCGGTGCCGGCCATGCCGTCGTGCAATTCATCGGGGTGCAACACCAGCGTGTTGCCCGCAATGCCGTGGCACAACGAGCCTTTGTAATGAAAGCTCTGTACCCCGGCCAAGGTACGGCCGACGGAGTAGGTGTCATGCCGATGAGGATCATAGCCATGACTACCGAACCACGCTTCGATCCGCTCGACAGCCCCATGTTGCTGGCTGCGGATGACCCAGTCCGAAACCGGGGGCATGTTGGACGAACGTTTCATGGCACAGGCCCCGGCGGTTCACGGAAAGGAAAGACAACGCGCTATCATAAGCCCCAATCCACCTCACCAGAACCCACCATGAACCGTCAGAAGAAAATCAAGCAACTGCTCAAGGCACACGCCAAGAAGGCCAGTGCCAAGCTGGCACCGCGCAGTACCAAGCCCAAGTACATCAGCAAGGCCGATCGCGAGAAGCTGGCGCTGCAAGCGGCCGCGGATGCCGCAGCGCAGCGCGATTCGCAGGCCTGAACCTCAGGCGTCTGACAGGGTTTCTTCCTGCTTGTAGATCCTGAAGCCGCGCGCCTGGTAATTGCCCAGCGCGGCAGGGTGATCCAGGGTGCAGGTATGCACCCATACACGCTGCGTGCCGGGCCAAGCCCAGGCGCTACGCACCGCCTGGCTCAACAGCGGACCGCCAAAGCCTGCGCCCAGAAATTGCGGGGCCAAGCCGAAGTAGCGGATCTCGGCGTTGCTCCCGTCAGGGCGATACAGTTCGTAATAACCGGCAATGGCGCCCCGGTGATAAGCCACCCAGGTGCGGTGAGCTTCCTGCTCGACCTGCGCCTGCCACTGCGCCTCGCTCCAGGCGTCCAGGTCGCCCCACGACCAGGGCGTGCCGACCAACGTGTACAGAAAGCGGTTGAAGGCAGGTTGTGGCACCTCGCATTCGACGATATGCAAATCCGGGCGCTGGGGCTTTTCCACCAGTTCGTCTGGCGAGGTCATTTCAAGGTAGTACGTGGTGCAGGGTGTTTGCATCGTTCATCTCGCGTCATCCACTGAACAACTTGCCAGCATGTCTGTGGCTTAGCGCCTTTGCCACCTGCGGATGGGATCACGACAGGCGTGCTGGGTTGGCAAGCGGTCGACTGTCGTTGTTGCAAACGCTGGTTTGGCGCAGAACGCCGTCAAAAGCTTCCGATTGAACGTTTCAGCGCGCAGGTACGTCGGTATTTATAGTCTTTTGCTTTGGAGGTTTGCATGAAATATCGCGCACTCGGCAACACCGGTCTGTTGGTTTCGGAGCTGGTCATTGGCACGGTGCCTTTCGGCGGACGAGGCTCGTTCGAGAAAACCGGCAGCGTCGATGTGGACCTCGCCAAGCGCATGTTCGCGGCCGCGTTCGACGCCGGGGTCAACCTGGTGGACACCGCCGACCTGTATTCACATGGGCTGGCCGAGGAAATCGTCGGCAAGGCCTTGGGCGAGCGTCGCCAGTCGATCATCCTGGCCAGCAAGGCGCGCAGCCCGATGAGCGACAACCCCAACGACAGCGGCGCTTCGCGCTACCACCTGATTCGCGCATGCGAGGCCAGCTTGAAGCGCCTGGGGATCGACCATATCGACTTGTATCAGATCCACAATTGGGACGGCGTGACGCCAGTGGAGGAGACCCTGGCAGCACTGGATCATCTGGTGCAAAGCGGCAAGATCCGTTACTTCGGTACGTCCAACTACACTGCCTGGCAAATGATGAAAACCCTGGGCAGCGCGCAATTGAACGGCTGGCAACAGCCTGTTTCACAGCAGATCTACTACACGCCCGAATCGCGTGAGGCCGAGTACGAGTTGCTGCCGATGGCGATTGACCAAGGCTTTGCCACACTGGTCTGGGGCCCGCTGGGTGAAGGCCTGTTGACCGGCAAGGTCCGTCGTGGCCAGCAGACGCCCAAGGGCACACGTCAGGGCAATGACTGGCCGGAACCCTACGTGCACGATCGTGAGCGTGCCTACGACATCATCGAGACCTTGATCGCGGTCGGCGAACGCCACGGTTGCTCGCCGTCACGCGTCTGCCTGGCCTGGCTGAAGGATCGCCCGGGTATTACCAGCGTGATTACCGCTGGCCGCACCCTTGATCAACTGCAAGACAATCTGCAGGCGGCAGACCTTGTATTGACGCAAGAGGACCTGAAGCAGATCGAACAGGCCACACGCATCGCGCCGCAGTACCCCTACTGGCACCGCATTGCCGCTGGCATGGACCGCATCGATCCTGCTGAAGCGCCGTTCATCGAGCTGTACCGAGAGACCATGAAGTAGTCTGCGCCGCCGGATACCGGGTCGTCTTGCCTGCTTGGCGAGGCGATCTCGGTAGTTGTGTGAATTATTTCCTGTCTCACCGGTCAAGTAATGAGTCCCCAACCTAGACCGAGGTGCTCATGCACGCCTTCACTGTTCGCTACTCGCTCAATGGCAATTCGACCGACCATACTTTTGAGTTGGACCAGCCTGAGCTGGCCCTGCACGAGGCCGCCTGGCACCTGATCGTGCTGCACTTTGGCGACGGCGAGAACAGCCTGGTGATGCCTTCGGCCGACGCCACGCCCAATGAGATCCTGGCGCAGGCCGAGGTATTGGGGTTGACGGACATCGTGGTGGCCTAAGTAGCTGGCTAGTGGGCTCAAGGCGGTACTGGCTTAATCCCAGGAGGGAGCGGCCGGTCCGGCGCCCCGGCAAGACGGCTCCTACACGAGATGTGCAGGGCTTGAAAGAGCGCGCAAGGTACTCAGCACCCTAAGTCAGCTCGCAGTCATCACCTTCGCCATGACCACCGTTCGCTCGTCTCCATGGCGCACTTCACGAACGGCCGTATAACCTAGCCTGGCATAGAAACCTTGAGCAGTGAGTGAAGAAGGCACCTGCAACTGCCGGACCCCAGTGTCCCGCGCTTCTTGCTCGATGTAGCCCATCAGTTGTTCGCCAAGACCCTGGCGCTGGTAGCTCGGGTCAACGAATACACTTCTCACTACGCTCTTCTCAAGACTTGCCGTTGCGACGACCACGTCGCTCTCCAAGGCCACCCATACAACCCGCCTGTCCAGCAATTGGACCACGGCTTGGGGCGTGAAAGCGCGCGCCACGCGCGCCAATGTGGCGGCGTCATAGTCTGCTGCGTTGCTGTGGCGCAGTGCAGCCAGGATAACCCGGCTGATGCTTTCAGCGTCCAGGACGCTCGCCGCTCTGATCACCCTTGCCATCAACCTCGTCCCCCTCGATTGCGACGGACGGGCTTCAACCCAATCGAACGCCTGCGCCCGCGCTGTTCTCGAATAACTGTAGGCCTCATCCATTCTTTCGAGGTACGCGGCAATGAACAGAGATCCCATGGCACAGGACGACGCTGACGATGACATGCCCGTTTCACCGGACCCGTCGGTGAACCCTGACAACCCGACCATACCTGATCCGGACGATGATCCGCTCATGAACGAAGAGGAGGGTGGAGACATGGAGGATTCCGAGCAGCCGCCCATGGATGTGAATACGCCCAGAGAATAACGGGCGTCGTTCAGTCTCCAGCCACGCCTCGCCGATTTGCCACGGATGCCAGCGGCAACCGCTTTGACCAGACTCACGCTATTTCAGCGCCTCAATCAGGAGAATGCATATGCCGATCGACAATAATGGTCCTGCAGCACCCTACCCAGGCCCGGCGCAGAACAGCCCGGACACAGGCGAGGGGCACGGTTCAGGCCTTGAGCAGACCCCCTCGGAACCCAAGCAAGGTGCCGGCCACGCTGGCGGCGAGCGCCCCGAGGACTGGAATCCACCCCCAGGTAATCCAGGCTCTGACCAGGACAGCCAGGTGCCACGTGACAATGGTACCGCACGCACCCATGAAGACCCTGGCGCAGGGGATGCAGCGCTCGAGGAAGACATGAAGGACGTGGAAGCGAACAACTCCGTTTCGCAAGAACACCCGTGATACAGGGTTAAATCCGAGGCGCTGGGGCTGACCACAGCGCCTTTGGACAGCGCTAGCGGCGGCGCAGCAGGCCTGCCAGCGCTACCGTCAACGCAACCGCCGTGGCCATTGCCAGCACAATGGTCGGCATGACCCCCAAAGCCCTCATCAGACCCGACAACATCAGGTAGAACGCCAGCACACCCACTGCGCCTATGGCGTTGCCGCGCACCATGGCCGCCATCCCCGCGCGCCCGTTCTGCACGTGAGCAAATACCATCAATGGCCAAGCGATGACCGGGATTGGCGCGAGCATGCCGCTGGTCTGGGGTCCAAGCCAGGCTGCCAGGTGCGTGGTGATCATCAGCAACGCCGTTGCCGAGACCATGCGCAAGGGGATTTCCCAGTAACGATGCCGTACACGTGCCAGCGTCTCAGGCCTGGGTTCACGCCCGCTGGCGACGATCAGAAGTACGATCAACGCCAGCGCTACGCCTATCGACACATACAAATGGCCCCAGTGCGTAAGCACATAGGCGACCAAGCCGTAGAAGACGATCGCCAAGCCCGCAGCAGCCCCGATGGCAAGCCTGCGTGTTGCATACAAGTAGAAGGCGTAGGTAGCGAGCACGGCTGCCAGGCCGCCCAGTGCTCCGGGCACGGCGTCCAGGGCAAAGTCTGTCCCTTGCTCCAGGCTCAGGAAGGTCATCACCAGCCCCGACGTGATGGGCATGCCCGCCAGTAATCCCCCTAGCAGCCCACCCCAGCGCCTGGAAGCGAGAGAGATGGCCCACATCAGCAAAGGGGTAATGGCAAGTTTCAGGTAGAACAAGGTCATCGCGGCGCGTTCCGGTTCTCAAGACAGTGCCGACTTTACCCTGTTGAATGCCCGGATGCCCGCCACTGATGCCTACCAGGGGATGTTGCGACCGTCCCAGCCCCAGAAGCTGCCCGTCACGTTCGGTCCGAGACGCCCGATCAGCTCCACGATGCACTGCGCGGCAAACGTCGTCTCGAACAGTTTGCCCTCAGGCACGTTGCCTTGGAACGGCCTTGACAGTTCCGTGTCCGTTGTACCCGGGTGCAAGGCCAGAACGGTCGCGTTAGGGTTCAGGCGCTTGAGTTCGATACTGGCTGTGTGTAGCAACTGATTCAGCGCCGCCTTGCTGGCCCGGTAGCTGTACCAACCCCCCAGACGGTTATCGCTGATCGAGCCCACGCGGGCGGACAGTGCAGCGAAGGTTGCAGGTTGCTTGCGCAGCAAAGGCAGCAGGTGTTTCAGCAACAAAACCGGGGCGAAGGCATTGGTGGTGAAGCTTGCGTGCAGGCTGGCAAGGTCCAATTGCGCCAGTGACTTTTCGGCCTTGGCGTTTTCCTGATGCAGGATCCCCAAGGTACTGATGACAAGGTGCAAGTGCACACATCGCTCGCCTGCTTGCGCGGCCATGGCGCCCAGGCTGGCCTCCTCGCGCGCGTCGCAGTCCACCAGTAGTACACGATTGGGGTGAGCGTCGGCCAGCGCCCTCAATGCCTGGTTCTGCGTGGCGCGGCGCGACACCGCTATCAGCTGATCGACGTCTTCGCGGGTCGCCAGCGCGTTGCACAGCGCGAGCCCGATTCCACGACTGGCCCCGCAGACCAGCACGCAGGCGTTCTCGTCCAACCCTGGTATGAGACTCATGACAGGCACTCTCTGGCCATCGTTTCGGTCAAGGGTAGACCGCCTCAGTCATCCGGATTTCCATCGACATGAGGTTCAGTCGTCGGTATCCGGTTCGCCACCCCAAAGGGCACGTGCACCATCGGCAAATCGCCCGCAGGCGAGTGCAGGTGGCTGCGCTGGTCATCGAAGAAGACATGGGGCTTGAGAATCGACAAGACGCGGGGTTTCTCCATGCCGCCCAGTAAGAAACACTCGTCGGGCGATACGCCCCAATCTTTGAGGGTCGTCACCACCCGCTCATGGGAAGGTGCATTGCGTGCCGTGACAATGGCGATGCGCAGGATGCGCTTGTAGTGCGGGTCATCTTCGAGCTTGCGGTCTTCGAGCGTGCGAATCAGCGACAGTTTGCGATACAGGTCGGCCAAGGGCCCAGGCGTATGGGGCACGCGCTGATGGGCCTGCTCGTGGGCCTGGAATTCATCCAGGCTGTTGCCACGCTTGTAGACGCTTTCGGCTTCGTCGTCGGCGATCACGCCATCGAAGTCGAACGCTACGCGCAGCTCGGTATCGATTTCGTCATCGTAGATACGGGTCGGCAGAACACGCCCTGCGGGGTAATTGGCGTCGATGGCTTTCTGTACGTCCTCTTCGTTGGCGCTCAGAAACAGCGATGCGTTGAACGCTGGTATGTACTCATACGGTGAACGGCCCGACATGAACGCGGCGCGGGTGATGTCCAGGCCGTAGTGGTTGATCGAGCGAAATACCCGCAGGCCCGTTTCCGGCGAATTGCGCGATAGCAACACCACCTCGACGGGCAACTGCTCGGGGAACGCCTGGTTGATACGCAGAAAACGACGGATAAACGGAAACGCCACGCCTTTGGGGAAGGGCTCATCCAGGTTCTGTTCCTGATGCCATCGGTACGCTTCGACACCCTCCTGGGTGTAGATGTCGTCCGAAACGGTAAGGTCGAACAGCGCACTGGAGGCAACGCCAATCACCAGTTTCTGTTCGATGGGGTAAGGCATGGGAAACTCCCTACGGCC
Source organism: Pseudomonas sp. UBA5568 (assembly GCF_002425525.1). Classification (NCBI taxonomy): domain Bacteria; kingdom Pseudomonadati; phylum Pseudomonadota; class Gammaproteobacteria; order Pseudomonadales; family Pseudomonadaceae; genus Pseudomonas; species Pseudomonas sp. UBA5568. The sequence goes on from NZ_DIMK01000014.1 coordinate 139,684, forward strand.
CCGGCAGAGGCGCAAAGTCAGAGGGGGATGTAGTCATTACGCGAAACGACAGGTTTGTGCGGCCCTTCGACCAGGTGCACGTACAGCCCGTCCACGCAGTCGATGGCCAGACAGTCGTCCACGCTCAGCACCGCATCGGTGTGCGGCTTGAGCCAGCCGGCCTGCATGTGTTGCTTGCCCAATGCCTTGGCATCGGCCTTGTTGCGGGCGCTGACCAGCACATAACGGTGCGCTTCGCCGAACACACCGCGTTCGTAGCCGCCCAGGTTGATGAAGTACAGGCGCAGCGCACCGCGTTTTGCAGGGTAGGGGTGCAACTCCACTCGCATGCCATCCACGCCGTCCACTTCCAGCCAGGCATCGATGTGCAGCCCCTGCTGGCTGCCGAACCATGCGTCGCGCAGTTGCGCATAGGCCTGTTGCAGGCTGGGTGCCTGGGCGAACACCATGTCGTGGACCTCGATCTTGGCCCCTGCATGGCGTCCCCCCAGCATGACGATATAAAGCATGAGGTTTCCTTGTTGAATCGATCATCGCATGGCGTCATTTTGCAGCATCCGCACGCCGCTTCAAGCGCAGTGCTTGGCGCCTGGGCACAAGAAGGCTAGTGTGGTCGAACCTTTGACTGCGAGATAGCAAGATGCGCACTCCTTTTCTGTTCCTGGCGATGCTCTGTGCACCCCTGGTGCAAGCCGCCGAGCACTGGACGTTGAATGACCAGTTCGACCAGGCGTTCACGTTGGACGACAAGACCCGCGTGGTCATGGTTGCGCGCAGCATGGCCACTGCACGGTTGGTCAACAATGCGGTCGAGCATACGCCAGAGGGCTATCTTGAAGCGCGGGGCGTGGTGTTCGTCGCGGACATCGAGAAGATGCCCAGCATGGTGGCAGCGGTGATGGTGCCTGCCATGCGGTCGGCCAACTACCGGATTTTGCTGGATCGGGACGGCGAGGTGGCCAAGAGCTATGGCGGGGACCGCGAATCGGTGCAATGGCTGGAGGTTCAGGACGGCAAAGTGGTGACAGAGCAGCGGTACAGTGATTTACCCAGTTTGAGGCAGGCACTGGTGAAGATGACTGGGCGGGTTGCAGGGGGTTGATGCAGTGGCGTGACCGTTGAAGCGCAACGCGCAAGCGCCTGGGTTTGGAGCAAGGACACGCTTCTTGCCGCACCAGGACACCACCGCATCACGCTCAGCCATCAGCGGTGGATGCGACGGGCCGAGCAACCCAGGAGCCAGGCTTCGCAACTTGAAGGTGTGTGGCCGCTTTGCGGCTTTGGCGATGTGAGCTGCGAAACTGAAATCCTGGGGCCGCCATGCGGCCCATCGCGGCCGGCCCGGCGCCCCGGCAAGTCCGCTTCCACACTGGAACTGAGTGGCCTTCGAGGGATGTGCAACGATTCAACATGCGGCATAGCTGGATGTTGCTACTGCTGCTTCCAATCAGAGAAGACTGAAGCAAACACCAGACGTCCTCAACCCGCCACCATGGCAAACCCCACGCCGAACCGGTTCCACGCATTGATCGTCGCGATAGCCAGCGTCAGATTCACCACCTCCGCTGGCTCGAAGTGTTCCAGCAGCGCCTCATATTCCCCCTGTGGGGCACCACAATCGGCCAGCCGTGTCAGGCTTTCGACCCACGCCAACGCCGCTCGCTCACGCTCCGTGAAGTAAGTCGTCTCTCGCCACACACACAACGTCTGCAGGCGGGCCTCGCGCTCCCCGGCTTTGCGCGCGTCGTTGGCGTGCAGGTTGACGCAGTACGCGCAGCCATTGATCTGCGATGCGCGCAAGCGCACCAGTTCAAGCAGATCATGCTCAAGGCCTGTGCGGGTCAACGCCTGCTCCAGGGCTGCCATGGCCTTGTAGGCGTCAGGGGCTTGTTTCGACCAGTCGATGCGGTGTTGCATGGCGCTCTCCAGAAACGCATTAGGGTGGCGCCACAATACCCTCGGCCGCCGATACGTCCGATAGCCAATCCGCTCATCTTCGGGGAGGCCAATCCCGCCATTCGCATCCCCACTGACAGGCATCCAATCTCTTCATTTCTGTCACTGCCGCCGACTCAGGATAATGACCCGTCCCATCCAAGGAGATTGAGCCATGCCCGACGTCCGTTTCATGAGCGAAGCCCTCGAACTGGCACGCGCCAACATCGCAGCCGGAGGCCGGCCGTTCGGTGCCGTGCTGGTGTATGAGGGCCAAGTCGTTGCGCGCGGTGTCAATGAAATCCACCGCTCACAAGACCCGACTACCCATGCCGAGATGCAAGTCATCCGCCAGGCCAGCCAGGCGCTGGGGCGCGCTCGCCTGGATGGCGCAGAGGTGTATGCCAGCGGCCACCCATGCCCCATGTGCCTGGCGGCCATGCACCTGTGCGGTATCAGCCAGGCCTGGTTCGCGTATGACAACGAGGAAGGCCAGCCTTACGGGCTGTCCACCGCTGACGTGTACGCGCAGATGACCCGTGCGCCTCAGCAGCAGTCATTGCCGCTACGCGCCCTCAAGCCCGACGGCGAAAATGGGCTGTACGCTCAGTGGCAACAGGCCAATGCCCAATGACAGCAGTCTGGAGAGCGATGCTGGTCGTGCTGCTGGCGTTGAATCTGCGACCGATTCTGACCAGCATCGGCCCCTTGCTCGATCCAATGCGCATCAGTACCGGCCTGGGTTATCAGCAAGCGGCATTGCTGACGGCGCTGCCGGTGTTGTGCATGGGAGCGGTGCCATTATTGCACCCTTGGTCACGCCGATGGTTGAGCGAACAGGCCGGCATGCTCGGTGGTCTGGCGGCCATCGCGCTGGCGTGTCTCTGGCGGTTGCAACTCGAAAGTGCCTGGGCACTACTTGCCAGCGCAGTGCTCGCCGGCTTGGGCGTGGCGGTGGTGCAGGGCATGATGCCGGGCCTGGTCAATCGCTGGTTTCCAGGGAGGCTTGCTGGCGCAATGGGCCTGTACTCGGCTGCTTTGATGAGCGGCGGCGGGCTGGCTGCTGTGCTGGGCCCGCACCTGGCCGAGTATGCCGGGCAATGGCAGGTGGGACTGGGGGTCTGGGTCGCGCCGGCGCTGGTTGCCATGCTGGCATGGCTCATCTTGCGGCCACGCAACGCACAAGCCCCTGTCTTCAAAACAGTCAGCGGGCACTGGTTTGGCCACCGACGGGCCTGGTTACTGGCGGTGTATTTCGGCCTCATCAACGGAGGCTACACCAGCATGGTCGCTTGGTTTCCAGCGTTTTACCTGGAGCAGGGTGGCAGCGCACAGGGCGGCGCCGACCTGGTGGGGCTGATGACCCTGTTCCAAGTACTGGGCGCATTGGGCCTGCCGCTGCTACTCAGGCGCTGGGTAGATCGGCGTCCAGGCCTTGCGCTGGCGCTGTCGATCCAACTGGTGGGGTTCATGGGGTTGCTGATGGCGCCCACCGCAGCACCCAGGCTTTGGGTAGCGTTGATCGGGTTCGGGCTGGGCGCCTGTTTCAGCCAAAGCCTGACCCTGACCCTCGAACATCTTCCTACGCCAGCCGAAGCCGGCGGCCTGGCGGGTTTCGTCCAGGGTATCGGCTTCATCATCACCGGCTGTGTGCCATACATTGTCGGGTGGCTGCGTGCGCTCGACGGTGATTTTCAAAGCGCTTGGATTGTGCTCATCGCCAGCGTGGTGACGATGCTGCTGGTGACGTTGGCCTTCAGCCCGCAAAGCTACGCGAAGGCCTTGGCTCGACCCGCCGCGGTCGATAGGGTCGCTGCCCTCAGCTGATTCGCCGCAGGGTATCGCGCAGCCGGTCGAGTGCCGGGTCGATGTCGAGCATTTCAATGTCACCAAAGCCCATCAACAGCCCTGGGCGCACTGGCGTTTCATTGAAAAACGGGGCAAGTGAGTAAATGCCCAGGTCGACCTTGTGGGCTTGTTCTACCAGGTCCTCCACATCGACCCCTGGTTGCGCCAAGGCGCTTAGATGAAAACCGGCCTCGGCGGGAATGACCCTGAGCCAAGGGGAAAGGTCGTCGTCCAGCCGCTGCAACAAGCGATCGCGGCGTGCGCTGTACACTTCATGGCAACGGCGGATGTGCCGGTTCAGATGCCCCTGTTCCACGAAACGGGCCAGGGCCCACTGCAGCAGGGTCGGGCTGTGCCAGTCGCTCAGTTGCTTGGCCACGCAACTGGCCTTGAGCACGGCCTCTGGCAAAACGGCATAACCCAGGCGCAGCTCCGCAAGCAAGGTCTTGGAAAACGTGCCGACGTAAGCGACAAGGCCATGGGAGTCAAGACGCTGCAGCGCGTCGGCCTTGGGCCCTTGATAGCGGAATTCACAGTCGTAGTCGTCCTCGATGATCAGTGCGCCCAATGCGGCTGCCCGGGCCAGAAGCGCTCGCCGGCGTTTTTCGCCCATCGGCATACCCAGTGGGAACTGGTGCGAAGGGGTGACATAGATCAGCTGCGTGCCCTCGGCTATCTGGTCAACGCACAACCCTTCGTCATCCACCGGCACCCCCTGCACCTGGGCGCCCAAGGCCAGGAACAACTGCCGTGCGGGCGGGTACCCCGGGTCTTCCATCGCGACCTTGCAGCCAGGCTCCACCAGCACCCTGGCGATCAAGTCCAGGGCCTGCTGTGCGCCGTTGCAGACGAGGATATCGTCAGCCGTGCAGTGCACGCCCCGGGCGTAGGCGATGTGGTGGGCGATGACCTCGCGCAGCTCCGCAAGGCCCTGGGCTGGGAAGTGCCGCTGGGGGTGATGCTGGCTCCGCCGCACGGCGTAGTTCAGGCAACTGCGCCATAGGTCGAACGGGAATAGTGCCTTGCTCGCCACTCCGCCGATGAAGTCATAACGCACCGTCGATAGCGCTTGGCGTTGGCCTAGCACGGTGGCGCGGGATTGCCAGCGCCTGAGCGACGCATCGCCGGCAAGGGTCAAGGCAAGTGGCCGCGCGCTGCGCTTGGGTTCAAGCGTATTGATGAACGTCCCCCGGCCGACCACCGCGCTCAGCAGGTTGTCCTGGGTCAGGCGTGCATAGGCGTCCGCGACGGTCTTGCGCGACACGCCCAGTTGCTCGGCCAACAGGCGGCTGGGCGGCAACTGGCTGCCAGCGGCCAGGTGACCGCGCTCGATCCCCGCGCGCAATTGCGCGTAGAGCTGGGCAGCCAAACCTTTGCGGCCCTCCAGGCGAATATGCAGTTCCATGGGGCATTCCAGAGCAAGAGAGCGCTCAGGATAGCGGATTGCGTACGGCAAAGGCGCTTGCTCCTGCAGTAGCAAGATCGCTTACGACCTGGCCATGCTCACCGTGATATAGCCTTTGCCCGATAGGATGATGCGGATGCGTGTTTCGTCAGCAGGGGCGCTGCGGCAGCGCTTGATGAGCACGCCTTCCTGTGCGACGGCCTTCATGTGATGGGTGATGGCTCGGCCCCGAACGTCGAAGAACGCTTCACTGGCGAGCAGTTCGATTCGCTCGATCAGTTGTCTGGATTGCTCATCGGTGACGCAGAAGAACATGACACCAGAAAGATGAGGGTCCTGGTCCGGGTTGGTCAGATCATGGGTAAGCAGTTCGCGCAGGTTGCTGCGCAGTTCGGCAAGAAGGTGCGGAGTGTCGAGCATGCGCAGCGTCCTGTGTGAGGGGCGACTGCGCCGATCATGTTTTCTGCCATGCCAAGCGACAAGTAGGACGGTTCCTAAGGTGGCCGGTGAAAAATCCCAATCACATGAATGGGCAACGCTCAAACGTGCGGTGATCGAGATGCTCACGGCAGCAGGGCCGCCTACTCCTTGTGCGTCCCGGCGTGGTCTTCTGCGTGCCTGACTGCCTCTTCGACGATCTCTACCCAGTGCCGAACCGCAGTGCGCCCTGCGCTATTCAAATGCACCTGACAGCCAATGTTGGCGGTGGCTATCTCGTCCGGTTGCCCGCGTTCCAGGGCCTCCAGCCGGTTATCGCGCAGCTGCCTGGACATCCCTGGCTGGGTCAGCGAGTAGGTGCCTGCCGAGCCACAACACAGGTGAGCATCGGTAACCGGCGTCAAGGTAAACCCGATTCGGATCAGTAGCGCTTCGACAGCCCCACCCAGTTTCAGGGCATGTTGCAGCGTGCATGGGCAATGAAACGCCAGGCGCCGCCCCGCGGGTACCGCCAGCTGCTCGATAGGCGCATCACCCAGGACTTCCACCAGGTCACGGCACAGGCTGCTGACCCGTGCCGCCTTGGCTGCGTAGGCCGGGTCAGCGGCCAAAAGGTGAGCATACTCGCGCACGAACGCGGCGCAGCCGCTCGCTGGAATCACGATCGCCTCGACGCCGGCCTCGACGGCCGGCCACCAGGCATCGATGCGCCGTCGTGCGCGCTGCAAGCCTTGCTCCTGGGCATTGAGGTGGAAATCGATGGCTCCACAGCACTCCCCGGCCGGTGCAGGGGTCACGCTGATGCCGACGCGGTCGAGCAGGCGCGCCGCCGCGGCGTTGGTCGCCGGTGACAATGCCGGTTGCACGCACCCCTCGAGCATCAGGACGCGTCGCCGGTGGCGTACGGCAGGGCGCGTCAGGTCAGCTGCCTTGCGCAGCGGAACCTTTTCCCGGGCCTGCGCCGGTAGCCACGGGCGCAGGGCTTGGCCAGCTCGGAGCAGGGCTCTGAAAACAGCGGGGCGCACCATCGTAAAGCGCAGGCCGTGACGCAACAGGCGCTGGCCCATTGGCCTTGGCACCTGCTGCTCCACGACGGCCCGGCCGATGTCCAGCAGGTCGTGATAACGCACACCCGACGGGCAAGTGCTTTCGCAGCTGCGGCACGACAGGCATCGGTCCAGGTGAGCCTGAGTGCTGGTAGTGGCGGGCTGGCCTTCGAGCACCTGCTTGATCAGGTAGATACGTCCACGCGGGCCATCGAGCTCATCGCCAAGCAGTTGGTAGGTGGGGCAGGTCGCTGTGCAGAAGCCGCAGTGTACGCACGCGCGCAAGATACGTTCTGCCTCGTCGGCGCGCTCGAGCGTGCGTGCGCTGTCACTCAAGTTGGTCTGCATAGGCTGCCCTCAAAGGTCCGGGTACAGACGGCCAGGGTTGAAAATGCGCTTGGGGTCCAGCTGGGCCTTGAGGCTACGGTGGTAGCGCATCAGCGGCTCCGACAACGGCGGATAGTGGGCCTGGCCTGGGGTAAGGCACAGCGCATGGCCGCGAGCCTGCTCGGCAATGCGGTGAATGGCGTGGGCTGGGGCATCCGTGCGCAGCCAACGCTGGGCGCCTGCCCAGTCCAGCCATTGGCGCCCCGGCAGGTCCAGTTCTCCTGTCGCGAGAGGTACCGACACACGCCACAAGGGTTCGCTGCCCTGGGTGAAGAATGCCAGGCGCTGCTCACGCAGTTGCGTCCAGAACTCGCCGTCCACGCACTCGCCGCCAAGGCGCTGGCGGGCCGACGCTACCGAACCCTCGCCACCTTCCAGGCGCACGAACAGCGCTTGGCCATCGTGGCAGGCGCCGCTCAGCGGCAGCGGTTGCGCGCCCCAGCGCGTGAGCTCGGCCAAGGCCTGGCTGCGGTCCATTCCAAGGCGCAGGCTTACGCAGTGCCGCGGCACGGGCAGGACCTTGAGCGATACCTCGGTCAACACGCCCAGACAGCCGAAACTGCCTGCCAGCAACCGTGAAAGGTCATACCCGGCTACGTTTTTCATTACCTGGCCGCCAAAGCGCAGCAAGCTGCCCTGGCCCGTGATTACCTGTGTGCCCAGCACGAAGTCGCGCACTGATCCTGCCCAGGGCCGCCGGGACCCGGACAAGCCAGCCGCCACCATGCCGCCCAAGGTGGCACCCGGGCCCAGGTGCGGTGGCTCGCACGGTAGCATTTGTCCGTTATCCTGCAGCGCGGCCTCTATGTCGCGCAAAGGCGTACCGGCGCGAGCCGTCAGCACCAGCTCCGTGGGGTCATAACTGACGATGCCGCGATGGCCGCGTGTATCAAGCACTTGCCCGTGGACGGCATGGCCGATCATCGCCTTGCTGCCGCTGCCCTGTATGCACAAGGGCGTACCTGCATCCAGCGCTTGGCGTACCTGGTCGAGCAGCGCCTGGCTTGCATCCTGGTCCGCGTCCATCAAAACCGCTCCAGGGCAGGGAAGGGCAACTGCCCATGGTGCACGTGCAACGCACCGAATTCGGCGCAGCGGTGCAGCGTGGGAATGTTCTTGCCAGGGTTGAGCAAGCCCTGCGGGTCGAATGCAGCCTTGACCGCGTGAAACACGCGCAGCTCGTCATGAGTGAACTGGGCGCACATCTGGTTGATCTTCTCCCGGCCAACCCCATGCTCACCGGTGATGCTTCCCCCCACGGCCACGCACAGTTCAAGGATTTTTCCACCCAGGGACTCGGCCCGCTCCAGTTCGCCAGGCCGGTTGGCGTCGAACAGGATCAGCGGGTGCATATTACCGTCACCCGCATGGAACACGTTGGCCACCCGCAGCCCATGTTCGCGCGCCATTTCATTGATCCGCACCAGCACGTAAGGCAATTCACGCCGCGGAATCGTACCGTCCATACAGTAATAGTCCGGGGACAGGCGGCCTACGGCAGGGAAGGCATTCTTGCGTCCCGCCCAGAACCGTGCACGCTGTGCCTCGTTACACGCCAGCCGCACCTCGCAGGCGCCGGCCTGGGTGAACAGCGCGGCAACCCGTTCGCAGTCTTCCTGCACATCGGCCTCGACGCCGTCGAGTTCACACAAGAGGATGGCGGCTGCCTCCACTGGATACCCGGCATGGATGAAGTCCTCGGCAGCGCGAATCGCCAGGTTATCCATCATTTCCAGGCCCCCGGGGATGATGCCGGCGGCAATGATGTGGGCGACGGACCGTGCGGCGTCCTCGACCCGGTCAAAGCTGGCCAGCAGGACCCGTGCCACGGGTGGCTTGGGCAGCAGCCGTACGGTCACCTCGGTGACGATCCCCAGCATGCCTTCGGAGCCTGTGAACAGTGCCAGCAGGTCGAACCCAGGGCTGTCGAGCGCATCGCTACCCAGGGTCAACCGTTCACCTGCCACGGTAAGCACTTCCAGTTTCAGGATGTTGTGAACGGTCAGACCATACTTCAGGCAATGCACGCCGCCTGCGTTTTCAGCCACATTGCCGCCGATGGTGCAGGCAATTTGCGATGAGGGATCGGGGGCGTAGTACAGACCGTAAGGGGCGGCGGCCTGGGAAATGGACAGGTTGCGAACGCCCGGCTGGACGCGGGCGAAGCGGCCCTGGGGGCTGACTTCAAGGATACGATTGAGCCGCGCCATGACCAGCAACACGCCTTTGGCCAAGGGCATGGCACCGCCAGACAGCCCGGTTCCGGCGCCGCGAGCCACGACAGGTACGGTGAGCCGGTGGCAGATCTGCAGCACAACCTGTACCTGATCCACGCGCTCGGGTAACACCACCAGCAACGGGACCGTGCGGTACGCCGCCAGACCGTCGCACTCATACGGCTTGAGGTCCTCATCGCGGCATAGCAATTGAAGATCGGGCAGTGCATCGCGCAGGGACTGGATCAAAAGCGCGCGGTCAACCGTTGGCAGCGCTCCGTCGACGCGTTCGTCATACAACATCGCCATCTCACTTGGATGCTTTGTTTTTATGGGGTCATGACGAGTGTAGCCCCAGTTCGGGCCCAGGGCTTGCAGGGCGGGCTACGACCGGCGTTGGCCACTACGAAAGCCAACGCCGGCGGCAGTCATTGTTGGGCGACCAGAGGGTCGTCCTGGGAGAGAATGGCGCGAGCCAGTTCTTCATCGTTGACTTGCAGGCCGGGGTGGTCCTTGCGTGCTTGCTGCAAGGCAGCTTCCACGTAGGCACCACGAATGGCACCACCGCTGGCGACGAATGCAGACAGCTCGTCACGGGCAGGAATGATGCGCTTGTCATCCTTGAACGTTGAGTACAGCGAAGCCGAGACACCGGCCGAGGTGGCAATGTCGCGGCCGTCGACGCGGGCCATGGCAGCGCCGGCAGGCAATAGAAGCAGCAGTGCGGGTACGAGGGCAAGTTGGCGCATGTCGTGTTCTCCAATAGGTGAAGCCCAGGGGATTACCACTATTGGTGAGAGGCTACGCAGGTGGGTGGAGTTCCATCACCGAAGCGTTAGCCGATGGTCTGCTCATACGGGACAGGATGGGGCTGGTCAACCGACCTGGCAACCATCGACGCCAGGCCCGATTGACCGCACCGCCACCCGCGTGCTCTGCTCAGGGGCCCACCCTGACAGCCATCGAGGGCTGCACCATGTCTGAATACACGTTGCACTGCTTCGCCGAATCCGGGAATGCGTACAAGGCTGCGCTAATGCTCGAGCTGACCGGCCAGGACTGGCAGCCAGTGTTCGTAGATTTCTTCAACGGCCAGACCCGCGACCCGGTGTGGCGTGATGAGGTGAACGAGCAGGGTGAGGTGCCGGTGCTGATGCATGCGGGCACCTGCTTGACCCAGTCGGCGTTGATCCTCGAGTACTTGAGCGCACAGACAGGCCAGTTCGGCCCGGAGCATGAAGAAGATCGGCGTGAGATCTGGCGCTGGATGCTGTTCGACAACCACAAGTTCACCAGCTATTACGCGGCGCTGCGCTTTCTGTTGTGCCTGAAGAAGACGGGCGAAACCGAGGTGACGACGTTTCTGCGCGAGCGCGCCGCCGCAGCCTACCGCATCGTCGATGGGCACCTGGCCGGCACGCCATTCATGGTCGGCGCGCGGGCGACCATCGCCGACTTGTCGCTGGCCGGTTATGTGTTCATGCCCGAGGACACCGGTATGGACGTGCAGCAGTACACGCACATCGAAGCCTGGAAAGCCCGCCTGCAGGCGTTGCCAGGCTGGCAGCACCCCTACGATCTGATGCCCCGCGTCGCGCCCTGAACGGATAGCCGATTTCAGCCGTGGGCAGGTGGCTTGACCGCCGAGCTGCCGGCGTACTCGGGCTTGAGATGACCTTGATCGTCCAGCAGGTAAGCGTCCATGACCTCGCGGACTACCGGACCTGCGACCCGCCCACCGGCTTCGCCGTTTTCGATCATCACCGCCACGACCACGCTAGGGTGCTCGGCCGGAGCGAAACCGACGAACAAGGCGTTGTCACGGTGCCGTTCCAGGGTCTTGTTGCGGTTGTAGCGTTCCCCTTGCTTGATGGCCACGACCTGGGCCGTGCCGCTCTTGCCGGCAATGCGGTATTGCGCGCCGGCAGCGGCAGCACGCGCGATGCCGCGCGGGTCGTGCATGACCATTTGCATACCTTGGCTGACCTGGTCCCAGGCGCGTTTGTCGTGCAGGACGATATCGGGCATGGGGTTGGGGTCGACCGGCGCATCGCCACCGACGGTCATCGCCAGGTGCGGGCGGTGCCATACGCCCTTGCTGGCCAGCAGACTGGTGGCTTGGGCCAACTGCAACGGCGTGACCTGCATGTAGCCCTGGCCAATGCCCAGGATCAACGTTTCACCCGGGAACCAAGGCTGTCGGCGTGTCGCGCGCTTCCATTGGGCCGAAGGCATCAGCCCGGCTGCTTCTTCGAACATGTCCAGCGACACCTTCTGGCCGAGGCCGAACTCAGCCATGTAGTCGTGCAAGCGCTCGATACCCAGTTTGTGCGCCAGGTCGTAGAAGTAGGTGTCGTTGGAGCGCATGATCGCCGTGTACATGTCCACCCAGCCATCACCGCTACGGTTCCAGTTACGGTACTTGTGGTCGTAGTTGGGCAGCTCGTAGTAACCCGGGTCGAACACCCGGTTGCCCGGCGTGATCACGCCGCTGTCCAGCCCGGCAATGGCCACCTCGGGCTTGACCGTCGAACCTGGGGCATACAGCCCGCGCAGCACGCGGTTGAACAGGGGGCGGTCGATGGAGTCGCGCAGTTGGGCGTACTGCTTGAAACTGATGCCCTTGACGAACAGGTTGGGGTCAAAGCCCGGGTTACTGACCATCGCCAGCACATCGCCGTTGGCCGGGTCCAGCACCACCACCGAGCCACGGCGCTCGCCCAGGGCCTTTTCCGCCGCCAATTGCAGGTGGGCATCGAGGGTCAGCACGATATCCTGGCCTGGGGTAGGGGCCTTGTGATTGAGCACGCGCATCACCCGGCCCTGGGCATTGGTCTCGACTTCCTCATAGCCTACGTGGCCGTGCAACTGACTTTCGTAGAAGCGTTCGATGCCCGTCTTGCCGATCGACTGAGTACCCCGGTACTCGGTGCTGTCCAGGGTCTTGGCTTCTTTTTCGTTGATGCGCCCTACGTATCCGACCGAATGGGCAAAGTGCTCGCCCAGCGGGTATTCGCGGATGAATTGCGGCTCGACTTCAAGGCCCGGCAACCGGAACTGGTTGACGGCAATCAAGGCAATCTGCTCTTCGTTCAAGCCCACCATCAAGGTGACCGGTTCGAAGGGTTTGCGCCCGCGTCGCAGATCCTTGTCGAACTGCTTGCGGTCCTCCTCATCCAGTCCCAGGACCTGGGTCAGGGTGTCGAGCACCTTGGCGCTGTCTCCGCCGGTCCGTTCACGGGTCATGGTCAGGTCGAAGCTGGGCTTGTTGTCGGCCAGCACGGTGCCATTGCGGTCGTAGATCAAGCCTCGTTCGGGTGCGATCGGCAGTACATGGACGCGATTGTTCTCCGAGACGGCGCTTTGCTGGTCATGCTGGATGACTTGCAGCACATATAACCGACCAATCAGGATGGCGACCAGGCTGAAGACCAGCGCAGCGCAGGCCAGTAGCCGGCGGTTGACCAGGTGCTTTTCCTTTTCATGGTCCTTGAGGGGGATCGGTTGGGGCATGGGCTCTGTCTGTAGAAGGCTGGGCGCGCAGGCGTGGGTCCTGCCTGGTACCGGATGGGGCAGTGATGCTACGCAAGCTGCATGCCTGCCTCAAGGCGCGTAGCCGCATGGTGAGCAGACCCAGGCCCAGGCCGCCCGAGCCTGTGGGGCTCAGGCCTGCATGAAGATTTGTTCATCAGCCTTGCCGAGTACTGTCCCGCACCAGCAGGTTTGGCTTCAACGCGCTCTTTAGGCCCAGGCGGGTATACTCCGTGGCTTTTTTCATGACAGAAGGTGCTCATGCGTCAGGTCCTGCTCATCGTGGACGTCCAGTCCACATTCAGCCCGCCGGAATGGTTGATCGACGGGCTGCGACTGCTGTCGGCCAATATACCTACCATCGCCTCGGTCGAGTTGCACGATGAGCGGGTGACACCGTTCGAGCGGCAATTGGGCTGGCATCCGGCTGCCCAGGATGAAAGCCTGATCGAAGCCGATCAGGTGTTCATCAAGCATGGTTACGGGCCGGGTACCGAAATGATCGAGTACCTGCACCGTCTGGGGGTGCAGCGTGTGCTGGTGAGCGGTTTGCAGACCGACACCTGTGTGCTGGCAGCCGGTTTCGCGCTGTTCGACGCCGGGTTGATGCCGACGCTGGTGACTGACATGACGGTCGGCTCCTCGCTGGATCGCTCGGCGAAGATGGGCATCGCCTTGTGGGCGCATCATTTCCGCCAGGTCACCACGTCCGCCGAGGTGTTGGCTGAGTTGGCCCAGCCGGGCAATCCTTGAGGGACTGGCCCGGCTGGGTGCTACTGTCTCAGGCAACGTCAACCAGCACGATTTCGCTGTCTTCCAGGGCTGTGACCTGCAGCAGCGTTTCTTCGGCGATGGCCACGCCGTCTCGGGCATTGGCTTTCAGCCCATTGACCTCGATGCGGCCCTTGGCCGGGACCAGGTAGCCGCGACGCTTGGGGTCGAACCGGTATTCGGCGGTTTCTCCGGCGCGCAGCGTTGCGGCGACCAGGCGGGCATCGGTACGAATCGGCAGGCTGCCTTCATCGCCATCCCTGCCACTGGCCAGGGTCACGAAGCCTTCGCCGCGTTCACCCTTGGGGAACGGGCGTGTACCCCAGGACGGTGCTTCACCACTGCGCTCGGGCACGATCCAGATCTGGAAAATGCGCGCGTCGCTGTCCTCTTGGTTGTACTCGCTGTGCGCGATGCCCGTGCCGGCGCTCATCACCTGCACGTCGCCGGCCTCGGTTCGGCCCTTGTTTCCCAGGTTGTCTTCATGGGTGATGGCTCCTTCGCGGACGTAGGTGATGATTTCCATGTCCCGGTGAGGGTGGGGCGGGAAGCCGCTGCCAGCGGCGATGATGTCGTCGTTCCAGACGCGCAGGTTGCCCCAATGCATGCGTGCTGGGTCGTAGTACTCGGCGAATGAGAAGTGGTGGTGCGCATCGAGCCAGCCGTGGTTGGCCGCGCCGAGGGTATTGAATGGTCGTAGTTGAAGCATGATCGGACTCCTTCAAGGGGTGGAATGGGACCATCATGCGCTAATGAAACATCTAAAATAAGCGTAAATATCGGCTTTTTTTAATCGAATAAATAGATACCTTTTTTGAGGTAACCCCCCTATATTGCCGTTGCCGTTGCCGTTGCCGTTGCCGTTGCCGTTGCCGTTGCCGTTGCCGTTGCCGTTGCCGTGGCCTCTGCCGTGGCCTATGCC
>NZ_DIMK01000036.1:0-12503 GCF_002425525.1 Pseudomonas sp. UBA5568
GCGGCAGGCGATCTCGTCTTCACGCAACGCTTCCCAGGCACGGCCGATGGGCATGCGCAACAGGCGGTTGATCACGAACAGCGCAAGCAGTGCCAGCAACAGTGCAACCAGGTACAGGAAGATGACCTTGTTGATCGAGTTGTAAGACAGGCCGAAATACTCGTGGAAGGTCTGCATGCCTTCGGCGGCGCGGCGTTCGAAGGTAAGGCCGAAGAATTCGGGCTTGGGAATGTTGCTGATGCCGTTAGGGCCACCGGTCCAGTCGGTGAGGTTACGCAGGAACAGGCGAATGATCTCGCCGAAGCCCAGCGTCACGATCGCCAGGTAGTCGCCGCGCAGGCGCAACACCGGGAAACCGAGCAGGAAGCCGAAGGTGGCGGCCATCAGGCCGGCAATCGGCAGGCAGACCCAGAAACTCCACCCCAGGTAGTGCGACAGCATGGCGTAGCTGTAAGCGCCCACGGCGTAGAAGCCCACATAACCCAGGTCCAGCAACCCGGCCAGGCCGACCACGATGTTCAGGCCAAGGCCGAGCAACACATAGATCAGGATCAGGGTGGCGATGTCGACAGCGCCGCGCGAGCCGAAGAACGGCCAGATCAGGGCTACCACGACCAGCCCCAGAATCACCCAGCGCTGGGTTTTGGGAAGGGTCAGGTAGTTGCTCAGCGCAGGTGGAATCAGCTTGCGGTCCGAGCGTCGGCCCATCACCGAGCTCCACTGCCGGTCGAACAGCACGCGCAGGAACATCAGCACCGAGCATACGGCGATGATGCTGATGGTGAACGAGCCCTGGCTATGCACCACCAGGCTGATGCCGTCGATGCTCAGTTTCAGGCCCAGCACCGGGAAGGCCACGGCCCAGACCAGCAAGGCGCTGAAAAACGCCGGTTTGAGATTCTTGTTCATACTTTTTCAACCTCCGGGCGGCCCAGAATGCCGGTCGGCCGGAACAACAGGACGAGAACCAACAAGCCGAATGCCACGACGTCCTTGTACTGATCACCGAAGATGTCGGCGCCGAACGCTTCGGCCACACCCAGCACCAGCCCACCGAGCATGGCGCCCGGAATGCTGCCGATACCCCCCAGCACTGCGGCGGTAAACGCCTTCAGGCCTACCAGGAAACCGGCATTGGGGTTGATGACCCCGTATTGCATGCTCAGCAGCACGGCCGCGACGGCCGCCAGGGCAGCGCCGATGACGAAGGTGAGGGCGATGATGTTGTTGGTGTTGATGCCCAGCAGGTTGGCCATCTTGATGTCCTCGGCGCAGGCGCGACACGCGCGGCCCAGTCGCGAACGGGAGATGAACAGGGTCAGCAGGGTCATGGCCACGAGCGTCACCACGAACACCAGCACTTGCATGTAGGACACCAGGACTTCTTCTGCGCCGCCTGGTCCGAACGAGAAGCTGCCCGGAATCAGGTTGGGAATGGACTTGTCCTTGGAGTCTTGGGACAACAGCACGGTATTCTGCAGGAAAATCGACATGCCGATGGCAGAAATCAGCGGAATCAGCCGGTTACTGTTGCGCAGTGGTCGGTAGGCAACCCGTTCGATGCTGTAGCCATAGGCACTGGTCACGAAAATGGTCGCGACGAAGGCAACGGTCATCAGGATCGGCAGCGAATGAATACCCATCATGGCCAGACCCGCCAAGGCGATGAACGCAACGTACGAGCCGATCATGTAGACCTCGCCATGGGCGAAGTTGATCATGCCAATGATGCCGTACACCATCGTGTAGCCGATGGCGATCAAGGCATAGGTGCTGCCGATGGTCAATCCATTAACCAGTTGTTGGAAGAAATGGTAGATCTCAGGCATTACAGCGCTCCTAAAAACCTGATTTGCATTTCGCTGGCCGGGGTACGGCCAGGAAACCGCGGGTGACGGTTTTAAGATTTTCAGGTGAGCCCGTCCCCGGATCGCGGGGGCGTGCCCATGAACCTCGTAAAACAAAGCCCACTGCTCGCACAGTGGGCTTCTCGGTCAGCTATTAGTCACGCTTGTTACTGAGGGGAGACTTCGGTCTTCGGCTTGCCGAAGTGCCATTCGTAGACCACGAACTTGAAGTCTTTGAGGTCACCCTTGTCGTCATAGGTCAGGGTGCCGGTAGGGGTCTTGAACGAACCTTGGTGGATGGCCTCGGCCACTTTGGCGGTGTCCTCGGAGCCTGCGGCCTTGATGCCCTGGGCGATCAGCTCGACGGCCGAGTAGGCAGGGAAGACGAACGGGCCGCTTGGGTCCTTGCCGTCAGCCTTGATCGCGTCGACGATCTTCTTGTTCTCAGGGTCGGCATCGAACGACTTCGGCAGGGTGACCAGCAGCCCTTCGGAGGCATTCTGGGCGATTTGCGAGATGGAGTCGTTACCCACACCTTCCGGACCCATGAACTTGGCTTTGAGGCCTTTTTCCTGTGCTTGACGCAGGATCAGACCCAGCTCTGGGTGGTAGCCGCCGTAGTAGACGAAATCGACGTTGTTCTGCTTGAGCTTCTGAATGATGGACGAGAAGTCCTTGTCGCCGGCGTTGAGGCCTTCGAACACGGCAACCTTGGTGCCTTTTTGCTCCAGAGTCTGTTTGACGGCCGTGGCGATGCCTTCACCGTACTGCTGCTTGTCGTGCAGCACTGCGACCACCTTGGGCTTGACGTGATCGGCGATGTAGTTGCCTGCGGCAGGGCCCTGGGCGCTGTCCAGGCCGATGGTGCGGAAGATCAGCTTGTAGCCGCGGGAGGTGATTTCCGGGGATGTTGCCGCCGGGGTGATCATGATCACGCCTTCGTCTTCGTAGATGTCGGACGCTGGCTGGGTGGAGCTGGAGCACAAGTGGCCGATGACGAACTTGACGCCATCGTTGACCACTTTGTTGGCGATGGCCACGGCCTGTTTAGGGTCGCAGGCGTCGTCGTATTCCTTGGCTTCTAGCATCTTGCCATCGACACCGCCTGCTGCGTTGATGTCCTTGATGGCTTGCTTGGCGCCGATGAACTGCATGTCGCCATATTGGGTCACGGGGCCAGTCTTGGGCCCGGCGATCCCGATCTTGATGGTATCGGCGGCAAACGAATGGCTGGCTACCCCGGCCAGAACCATTGCGGCGAACAGCTTGGAAATCTTGATCATAATGCTCCACTCATTCTGTTGTAATTCTTATAGTCCTGGCGGCCAGGGCTACAGACCAGGCGGGTTGCGGCGTGGCCATGCCAACGCGCAAGCCCACCTTCCCCGGAACATGTCCCGGAACTGTACCGGTACAGTGTAGAGCGCTGTCAGCGCGCTTGAAAAGCGGGCAAAAAGCGCCTGGTTTAACGGTTGTCGCTTGCTTGACACAAAAGTACAGAAAGGCGCCATCAAATGGCTTATCCTGGCAGTCGTACCCCGAAAATACGGGGCCTGATACCCAAATGCATATTTGAAACCGGGTTTTTCTGCAAAAATGCCGGCTTTTTCAAAAGCCAGATTTCCAGCGGATATTCCCATGACTGATCGAACAAGCACCCTCTATGCCAAACTGCTCGGAGAAACCGCCACCATCGAGTGGAAAGCCTTGGAAAGGTTCTGGGCAAAGGGTGACCTGATTTGGGTCGATCCCGCCCTGGATTTAATCACCGTGGCCACGGCAATGGCCGAAAACCGCAGTGACCTCTTCGATAAGTGGCGCTCTGATGGCACTGTCGGCCCGGTTACGGCAGAACAGGCCAGTGACCTGCAAACCCGCGATCCAGAGATATGGGCGGTAGTCGTATCGCCGTTCATCGTCATTCAAGTCAGGCGGTGAATGACAGCCTTGTGCTTTTTTGGTGCGCGAAAACGCGCAGGCGCCTCTTTTGGGTGCTTGTGATTGCTCAATCGAGGTAGAGGTAAGTAACAATTCGGCGTGGCGGTAACAGTTTACGGCATGCGTAAAGGTGGCCATCGCCGCAGTCATGCAGCGCAGCATTGCCCCAGCCACCCTTTTTCAGCCAGGAGTTCCTGATGAGCAACGCATTACCCTCCCTAGGTTTCGCTGGTGTCGGTCTGATGGGCCTGCCGATGTGCCAGCGCCTGCTGGCGGCCGGCTATGGGCTGTGGGTGTGGAACCGCAGCCCGGAAAAATGCCAGGCGCTGGTTGACGCAGGCGCGCGACTGGCCGCGAGCCCTGCCGAGCTTGCGCAGCAGGTGGACATGGTATTGCTGTGCCTAGCCGATACCGCCGTGGTGCGCGACGTGGTATTTGGCGATCAGGGCGTTGCCACAGGCGGGCGGCAGGGCCAGCTGCTGGTGGATTTTTCCAGCCTGGAGCCTGGCGCTACCCGGGAAATGGCAGCCCAGCTGGGCGCCTTGTGTGGGATGGGGTGGCTGGATGCCCCGGTGTCCGGCGGCACGGCAGGTGCGCAGGCAGGTACCCTGGCGATCATGGTGGGCGGGGAGGTGGCTGACCTGGCGCGTGCTCGCCCAGTGTTGGAGGTGCTCGGCCAGCGGGTGACACACATGGGGGGCGTTGGCGCAGGCCAGGTGACCAAGGCCTGCAACCAGATGATCGTGGCGTGCAACGCCCTGGTCATCGCCGAGGTCATCGCGCTGGCCGAGCGTTCCGGGGTGGACGCCGGGTTGATCGCCCAAGCCCTGGCAGGCGGCTTTGCCGACTCCAAGCCTTTGCAGATACTGGCCCCACAGATGGCAGAGAGCCGTTTCGCTCCCATCAAGTGGCACGTGCGGACCCTGCTCAAGGATCTGGACGGTGCCGTGAAGTTTTCACGCGAACAGGGCGCAGCGACGCCGCTTACGGGCCTGGCTGCCCAGTTGATGCGGTTGCACGGCAGTCAGGGTTACCTGGACCAGGACCCTTCGACGTTGGTCGAGCAGTATCGAATCAAACGCCAGGACTAGGTGCTGACCCGGCGCGTGGTGGGTACGTTCTGCCCAGGGGCGACCTCATCCCAGAAACGATGAGGCCGCTGCAGGTCAGGTGGGCTCGCCGGGGTCAGCCTGCGACCAGCACCCGTATCGCTTCAAGACGCAGTGCTGCTTTGGCCAACATGGCCAGGCCCTCTTCGCGCTGCTTGCGCAACGCGTCGATTTCACTGTCCCTCACGCTCGGGTTGACCGCTTGCAGTGCCACCAGGCGTGCGAGCTCTTCGTCGGCTTCGGCGGCCAGGCGACGTTGGGCGTCGGCCACCCGTTGCTCGTGGAGCGGGACGATCTTTTCTTCGCCGCTGCCGATGCGCTTTGCAAGCACGTCACGCTGGGCCTGGACGAACTTGTTGGCGCTGGCACGCGGCACGCTCTCGAGCTGATCGTTCAGGGTCTCGAATGCGACCCGCGAGGCCAGGTCATTGCCGTTGGCATCAAGCAGGCAGCGCAGGGCGGCGGGCGGCAGGTACCGGCCCAGTTGCAAGCTGCGCGGCGCGACCACCTCGCTGACGAACAGCAGCTCCAGCAGCACGGTCCCAGGCTTGAGCGCCTTGTTCTTGATCAGTGCCACGGCGGTATTGCCCATCGAGCCGGACAGCACGAGGTCCATGCCGCCTTGCACCATCGGGTGCTCCCAGGTCAGGAACTGCATGTCTTCACGCGACAGCGCCTGGCCGCGGTCGTAGGTGATGGTCACACCTTCGTCATCGCCCAGGGGGAAACTGGCATCGAGCATCTTCTCGCTGGGCTTCAGGATCAGTGCGTTTTCCGAATGGTCTTCACTGTCGATACCGAACGCATCGAACAGGGTTTCCATGTAGATCGGCAGGGCGAACTGATCGTCCTGCTCGAGGATGGCCTCGACCAGCGCTTCACCTTCGCCGGCACCGCCGGAATTGAGTTCGAGCAAGCGGTCACGGCCGGTATGCAGTTCGGCTTCGAGCCGCTCACGTTCGCTTCTCGCTTCGTTGACCAGGCTATCCCAGGCCTTGCTGTCATCGCTGTCGAGCAGTGCCAGCAGGCGTGGGCCGAATTGGTGCTGCAGGGCGTTACCGGTGGGGCAGGTGTTCAGGAACGCGTTGAGCCCCTCGTGGTACCACTGGAACAGGTGCGCTTGCGGCGTGCCTTGCAGGTACGGTACGTGCAACTCGATGGTGTGCTTCTGGCCGATACGGTCCAGACGCCCGATACGTTGTTCGAGCAGGTCGGGGTGAGCAGGCAAGTCGAACATCACCAGGTGATGGGCGAACTGGAAGTTGCGCCCCTCACTGCCGATTTCCGAACAGATCAGCACCTGGGCGCCGAATTCTTCGTCGGCGAAGTAAGCCGCCGCGCGGTCGCGCTCCAGGATGCTCATGCCTTCGTGGAAGACAGAAGCCGGAATACCGGAACGCACGCGCAGGGCGTCTTCCAGGTCCATGGCGGTCTCGGCATGGGCGCAAATGACCAGCACCTTGGTGCGCTTGAGCATTTTCAAGGTGTCGATCAGCCAGTCGACCCGCGGGTCGAAGCGCCACCAACGCTCTTCTTGCGCCTGGTCCGCCTGGGACTGGAACGCCACCTCAGGGTAGAGCTCGGCGTGTTCACCCTCGGGCAAGCTGGCGTATTGCTCCGGATTGGGCAGTGAGTGAGGGTGCAACTGACGCTCAGGGAACCCCTGGATGGCGGCACGGGTGTTGCGGAACAGCACTCGCCCGGTGCCATGACGATCGAGCAGTTCGCGGATCAGTCGGGCACTGGCCTGGCTGTCCCCGTCGTTGACCGCAGCGAGCAGTGCATCGCCCTCGGCCCCGAGGAAACCCTGGATGGTGGCGTGTGCCTTCGGCGACAAGCGCCCCTCGTCCAGCAGCTCCTGCACCGCCTCGGCCACCGGCCGATAGTGCTCGCTTTCGGCGCGGAAGGCCGCCAGGTCATGGAAACGGTTGGGATCGAGCAGGCGCAGCCGCGCGAAATGGCTGTCCTGGCCCAGTTGCTCAGGGGTCGCGGTGAGCAGCAACACGCCGGGAATGACCTGGGCCAGCTGTTCGACCAGCGCATATTCGGCACTGGCGTGTTCCTCGTGCCAGACCAGGTGGTGCGCTTCATCGACCACCATCAGGTCCCAGCCTGCCGCGAACAGTGCATCCTGGGCCTTCTCGTCGTCGACCAGCCACTCCAGCGCGACCAGCGCGAGCTGGGCATCCTCGAAGGGGTTGCTGGCATCGCTTTCGATGAACCGCTCGGCATCGAACAGGGCGACCTGCAGGTTGAAGCGCCGGCGCATCTCTACCAGCCATTGATGCTGGAGGTTCTCAGGCACCAGGATCAGCACCCGGCTGGCGCGGCCGGTCAGCAGCTGGCGATGAATCACCAGGCCTGCCTCGATGGTCTTGCCCAGGCCCACTTCGTCGGCGAGCAGTACGCGAGGTGCGCTGCGGTCGGCCACTTCGCGGGCGATGTGCAACTGGTGAGCGATGGGCTGGGCGCGGCAGCCGCCCAGACCCCACAGCGTGGACTGCATCTGCTTGCTGGTGTGCTGAAGGGTGTTGTAGCGCAGGCTGAACCACGACAGCGGGTCGATCTGGCCGGCGAACAGGCGGTCGCTGGCCAGGCGGAACTGGATGAAGTTCGACAGCTGGGTCTCCGGCATCGTGCGGGGCTGATTCTGCCCGTCGAGCCCGTGATAGACCATCAAGCCGTCGATGTCCTCGACTTCGCGCACGGTCAGCTTCCAGCCTTCGAAGTGAGTGATCTGATCACCTGGCGAGAAGCGCACGCGTGTCAGCGGCGCATTGCGCAGGGAATATTGCCGGGTATCGCCAGTGGCCGGGTAGAGGACGGTCAGGAGGCGGCCATCCTGCGCCAGGATGGTACCCAGGCCGAGCTCTGCCTCGCTGTCGCTGATCCAGCGTTGCCCCGGTTGATGCTGCTGCGCCATACTGCCTGCACTCCCGCGATGAAAAAGCCGATTATGTTAACGGATCGGCCGGGCAGACCAAAGTGCCGAGTGCACCTGAGGGTGCCGAACGGTATCGGCCGGTGCATCAGTCTAGCCGTTTCGTCGCTTCATGCCGTGCCGACGAGGGTTCTGCATCCCATGCCTGCCAAGCCCCTTTGCGTTGTCTTGAGCCTTACGGCCGGCGGTCTGCTCCTGGCAGGCTGCGAGCCCAAGACCTTCGAAACCTTGCCGCCCATCCCCATGGAGCAGTTGGAGGTGCTGGGTGTGCAGGCACCGCTCAAGAGCGTGCACTACCGTGACAGGAACGGCGAAGGCCTGTTGGTCTTGAGCCGTGTCGATGGCCAGGCCAGCGACCCGGAAAGTGAACAGGAAGTGGACAAGGTCGTGCTCAAGGCAACCTTGTACGGCCGCCGCAAAGCGCAAGAAGCTTTCCAGGCGCGCTGGCAGATCGATCAGCAAACCACGTGTCCGGGCCTGGATCTGGACGTGGATTTCTACACCGATGTCAGCGGCGTGGCCGACCTCGATCAGAACGGTGAGGCCGAGGTGACGGTGGCCAGTCATGCCTTCTGCGGAGGAGGTGTCGAGCCCCATGACATCGCCATCGAGATGCGTGACGGGCAAACGGTCTACAGCATCACGGGTCAGTCGCTGATCACCCCGGCAGGCGAAGACCCGATCGGCGGCGAGCGCCAGGACAGTGCCTCGCTCAAGGCTGCCCCGGCCTGGGTTCGAGCCCATATGGATGCAGTGTGGCAGCAGGTCTACCAGCGTCCCTGGAGCGAAACTGCCTTGCAGGACCAGGATGAGGCGCAGGACGAACCGGGCTGAATGTTGTCCATGACTTCAAGGCAGCTGTGTGGTTGCCGATACAGGGGTACAGGAGAACGCCATGCTGCCACCGATCATTCCGCTCAGCGCTGCCCCGGTCACCTCGCAGCAGGACCCGGTCAAACCGACCCCGGATATAAAGCCGGTAGTGCCGGCGCAGCCTGCGTCCGGTGAAAGTGCGATCGACCTCAAGCGCCAGCGTGACCCGCAGGAACAGCAGTTGCTGCTGCGCGAGGAGCAGCGCCGGCAGCAGCAACGCCAGGGTAAAGGCAAAGGTATTGATGAACGGTTCGATGCGTTGCCAGGCCATGAGGTCAACGCCGACAATACTGTGCCAGTGGTGCCGCTGATGGGCGAGCCCGTGCGTCAGGGGCTGCTGGTGGACATCGAGGTATGAAGCAGGGCTGGCAAGTGTCTGGTTCTAGCCCCATCATGCAGCATCCGTAGTGTGTAGAGCCCAGTATGAGCCAAGACAATCTCATTGATTTCGATGCCGAACGTGCCCGCCGCGTGCATGACATCAAGGAAAAGCGCCTGAACGAGATGCGCGATGCGTTCGAACAGGCATTGCCCTTGAACGCTGCCAAGAAGAAGTCCAAGCGCAAGCCCAAGAAGCGCTGACGCTTGACGCAGGTCAACCCTGCGCCCGCCCCGTGCGCCCGGCCCCGGGCGTCATTGACCCTGGTCAATTTTCTTCCGCCCGACATTGGTTACTGTTTCCCCATCGGACAACGGCGAACAAATGGAGAGGTCGGCATGTTCTTCGACAACGTGGTTATCGCAGGGGTGGTAACGGTGGGGTTGATGGTGGCTTTCTTCGCCGGTCTAGGCATTTTCATCTGGAAGGACTCGAGCAAGCGCAAGCGCCATTGACCTTCCCGATTCATGAGCACGCAAGGCATTTAGGGCGACTTCGGTCGCCCATTTTTTTGCCCGGCATCTGTTCCGGCGACGTGGCCCGTTGGGCACGGGCGTGGCCTGCAGTGGCAAGCGTTCCCGTGTGACGGCTGCGCAGCGCGTTCCATTGACCATGAGGTGGGGCATGACCATTACATCCCAGGATATCTGCAAGGCGGCCGAGCAGCTCAAGGGCTTCGTGGGCTTTCACGGTAAACGTGGCATCTATATCGTGCGTTTCTCCGAGGATGCCTTCGGTATGGATATCGCCGACGACAGCATCACCCCGTGCAACGAGTTCGTATGGCGGCCTGAGCAGGGACATCGCATGGCCTTGTGTCGCGAGCGACTGGGCTTGCTGATGGAGCAACACATGGATGAGCGGCTGAATGTGAGTGAGCCGTTGAAGGCTTACCTTCGCCGGCATGACCTGCCTGAGATTGTGGCCGAGCGACACTTGCACCCGGCAGGTGTCATCGCGCCAGCGATATGAAGGCGGGGGGTTCGGCAGAAGGCGCCACGCTGGCATTGGCCCGATGAGTGACCATGACCCGATCCCGGCCATTGCGCTTGGCGACATACAAGGCGGTGTCCGCCTGGCGTAACCAACCGTCCGGAGACTCCAGCGAGGGGTCGAACGGGCAGAGGCCAATGCTCAAGCTGATGCGCAATTGGGGCGTCTGCGGGTCGCGGTAGCTCGCCACACGCTCACGCAGGCGTTCCATGGCCTGACACGCCTGGGCTTCGGTGGTGCTGGGCAGTATCACGCAAAACTCATCACCCCCGTAGCGTCCGGCCTTGTCGCCTTCGCGCAGGGCGCCGCGCAACTCGATGCTGACCTGGCGCAATACCTGATCGCCGACCACATGGCCGAAAGTGTCATTGATGGTCTTGAAATGGTCGATGTCGATCAGAGCGACTACAGCCTCACCGCGCTGTTTCCTGCACCCGCTAAAACGCCTTGCCAGGAGGTCTTTCCAGGCGCCATGGTTGAGTAGCCCGGTGAGGCTGTCGGTGAGGCTGAGGGTGTTGAGCCGGCGTTTGTGCTCGGCCAGCTTGATTGCCAGTCGATAGCACACCCACCCAAGCGCCGCTGGATACAGCGTCAACATCGGCAGGCAGGCGTAGACCTGAAAGGCGGTGGCATTGGGTTGAAATCCCGGCCCCAGCAGGGCGCAAGCCGCAAGCATGCCTGCCAATTGCGCCATCCCTGCGCGAATAGCCAACCCCTTGCCGCCGGCTGCGACGTTGTTCATGGTGACCATCGACAGGACGGTAACCGTCGGCAGCGGGTTGAATTGCATGGCACCGGCCCAGAACCCACCCATCAGCGAATCAAGGAAAAAGTTGCGCTGCTCGGCCTGGTAGGGCGCTTTGGACCGGGCCGCCCATTGATAGGCCAAGTGTGGCCACAGCAAGCCGTTGAAAAGCATGAATGCCCAAACCCAAGCGGGGGGAGACAGGGGTTCCACCGCAGCCATTACCGCGAAAAGCCCCACACCCTTGCCCAGTACCCGAGGCAGATAAATCCGTTTGGCAAACGAAAGGCCTTTGCCGGTGCGTGTGTCCATGGGTGTGATCTCTATCGGGGCGCTTATCGCTTGACGTGCGCGAGTATTCTGGGCCATGGCAGGCGCACGAGACATGGCCTTGCAAGCCAAATCACGGGTGATGCGAGCAGTGGGGCGAGTATGCCTGACTGGGCTGTGGAAGAAGAGGGCAAAGCTGGGCAGCGTTGTCGCAACGCCTCGGCCCAGCTTCCTTATAGAAGAAGAGGGGATGTTACCCGCACGCCTTAAAGGCAACGTTTCACTTTTGCTGATCGTCCTCGTGCTTTCGCGAGGGCTGTTCATCTTTGAGTAACTGGGACGGCGATTTGCCGCTGTCGCTGCGCACCTGTGCATGGCTGATCAGACCAAAGATGAGACTGCCGCCGATGATGTTGCCGGCCAGCGTAGGCAGGGCAAAGTGCAGCAAGAAGTTGCTCCAGGTTTCTTCACCAGCCCAGACCAGATACGAGACCTCTACCGACCCCACCACGATGTGGGTGAAGTCGCCCAATGCCATGAGGTAGGTGATGACCAGGATGATCCAGATCTTGGCGTGCTCCATGGAGGGGATCATCCAGACCATGGTGGCGATCATCCAGCCGGACACGATGCCTTTGGCAAACATCTGGCTGACGTCGTTTTCCATCACCTTACGGCCCACCTCCAGAAACGCGATATCTGTCTTGGTATCGAAGATCGGCAGTTCGAGCATTACCCAGGCCACCAATAGAGTACCGGCCAGGTTGCCGGCCAGGACCACGCCCCAGAGGCGCAGCAAGCGACCGAAGTTGCCCAGCGTTGGCGTCGTCATCACTGGCAGGACAGCGGTCAGGGTGTTCTCGGTGAACAATTGCTGCCGCGCGATGATGACGGCCAGGAAGCCGGCGCTGTAGCCGATACTGGCGATGACCTGCGCGCTCTCGCCGTCCGGCAGACGCGAGTACAGAAGACCCATGGCCATCAGTGACAGCCCCATGGACAAACCTGCGGCAAGGGCTGACCACCAGAGCGCAGCCAATGTACGTTCCAGTTCCTGATCGCCCTGCAAGCGAATGGTCTCGTGCAACACCGCCGCACGCGGCGGCTGGTTGGAACTGACCTCCTGTTGTTCGTCTGCCGACAGGCCCGGGGTTTTCTCGCTTTGCGCCTCGCTCATTACCGCTACGCTCCGTGGTGGGTTTATCTACAGATTCACTGCAGCCTCATTAAGTTGCGGGGAGTGGGGCGCTGCGAGCGCAAAAGTTTTTAAATCAAAGGGTTGACTCCAGATTCAAAGCGCGTATTATTCGCCACCTCGCAGCGAGTAACGCAGCGGGGAAGTCGGTCAGCGGTTGAAGTTTCAAGTCTTCGAGTAAGGCGCTTCAGAAAACTTCAAAATAAACGCTTG
>NZ_DIMK01000048.1:0-182571 GCF_002425525.1 Pseudomonas sp. UBA5568
CAGGTAGGGGTTTTGTCTTTGGGCTGTGAAAAATCTCAATGCTGTGTACTCATATGACCGTGCTCAGGACGTTTGACGACAATAAATGCCTTAGGCCAATGAATCACCTTGTGCACGCTAAGCCGATCCTGACGAGGTCATTAGAACAGTCGCCTTCCCTGTTAACCTGTTCATTCCTACACCCGAGGCCTACAAGGTGAAAGCCACTCGCCTTACCCTGATCTGCCATGGATTAACGCTGGCCCAAAAGCGCGGATATTTCCCTGAGCCGGCAGACTCACTGGTGTCCATGCCCCACCGCAGCGTACCGCACGGCGGATCTCAGATCCTCACAGCGCCGGAACAACGCGCTCAGCAAACCGCCCTGGCCTGGGGTGATGCAAAGATTGCGTCAGGATTGGCGGATTGCGACATGGGGCGATGGCAAGGGCTGCCATTGAAGCGCCTACAAGCCGAGCAGCCGTCGGCCTTGGCCGACTGGCTGGAGAACCCCGCGAGCGAGGTACATGGAGGGGAGTCCTTTCAGACGCTTTGCCAACGCATGAGCGCTTGGCTAGGAGATTTTGATTGGCCGGGCGAATGGTCCGCGGTCACTCACCCAATGGTCATGCGTGCAGTATTGGTACAGGTGCTGGGCTGCCCAATGACGGCAGGACAACGTATCGATGTCCTGCCGTTGTCACGCATCGAGTTAAGCTTCAGCGGGCAGTGGCGGTTGCGGATCAACTGCCCTCAGAACGCCAGCTTATAGCCAATCAACAGCAGCATCGTAGCGAGGCATGGGCGCAGCACTCGGTCCGATATGCGCCCAGTCAGATGGCTACCCAGGTAGATACCTGGCAGTGAACCCAGCAGCAGGTAGCCGAGCAATGACCAGTCCATGTTACCCATGCCCGCATGACCCAGCCCAGCCACCAGCGTGAGCGGGACGGCGTGGGCTATCTCGGTACCCACCAAGCGTCGTGTGATCAGAGAAGGGTAGAGCAGGAAGAGCGCGACGGTGCCCAGGGCGCCAGCCCCGATGGAAGTGAGCGTTACCATGACACCCAACACCACCCCGGTCAGAACAGTCAGAGTATTGAGGCTACGATCGCTCAGATGGTAATGGTCACCGGCATGGCGGCTGGCGAATGCCTGCAAACGCGATTTGAACAAGATAGCCAAGGCTGTGAGGATCAATACAACAGCCAGGCCCTGCTTGATAATCGCATTTACCGCCGTGGTGTCGGTGTGAAGCGTACTGAGGAACCACAACGTCAGTGCAGCGGCGGGAACGCTGCCGAAGCTCAGTAGCCCCGTGATCTTCCAGTCGATGTTCTTGTTGCGCGCATGCACCCACACGCCGCTGGCCTTGGTGATCGCCGCATAGAGTAGGTCGGTGCCTACTGCCGTTGCCGGGTTAATCCCGAACCACAGCAGGATTGGCGTCATGAGCGAGCCACCGCCTACACCCGTCATGCC
This sequence comes from Pseudomonas sp. UBA5568, assembly GCF_002425525.1. Taxonomy (NCBI): domain Bacteria; kingdom Pseudomonadati; phylum Pseudomonadota; class Gammaproteobacteria; order Pseudomonadales; family Pseudomonadaceae; genus Pseudomonas; species Pseudomonas sp. UBA5568. Next base: position 1,462 of record NZ_DIMK01000048.1, read on the forward strand.
AACAATGAAGCCTACGACCAATCCTGCAATGGTAAAACCGAAAGAACCTACATCCATACGCTACTCGACTGCCCAGCTTTGCCCGTTATCGGATGCAGCCAGCATATAGATTTTTTTATAGCTAAATAGACTTGTTCGTTATTAGGTTATAACTGGGGCAACCCTGCTTAAGGAGCTGCCCCCGATACGACCCTGACCGTCAGATTCGGAAGCTACCCACCAGTTGCTTCAATCGGCCGGCTTGCTGGGCCAATTGATCGCAATGGCGCAGCGTTTCATTTAGGTTTTCCACGCCCTGCTGATTCAAGGCATTGATCTGGGTGATATCCAGGTTGAGGCTTTCCACTACGGCGGTCTGTTCTTCGGTGGCAGTGGCCACTGACTGATTCATGCCGTCGATTTCGCCGATGCGCTGAGTGACGCTGGCAAGGCGCTCACCTGCCTGGTTGGCTACCTGGACGGTTTGCTCGCTGGAAACCTGGCTGGTATTCATCGTATGCACCGCCTCGCGTGAGCCTACCTGCAGGCCAGTGATCATTCGATGAATTTCCTCGGCCGATTCCTGCGTACGGTGGGCAAGGTTTCGCACTTCATCGGCCACAACGGCAAAGCCACGGCCGGCCTCGCCTGCACGAGCGGCTTCGATGGCCGCGTTCAAGGCCAACAAGTTGGTTTGCTGAGAAATGCCCTTGATCACATCAAGGATCTTGCCGATTTCATCGGTGCTGGCGTTCAGGGTTTCGATTTGTGCGCACGATTCGCTGATGCGTTGCGACAGCGAGGTCATGGCGCTGATCGCTTCCTCCACCACGGCACGGCCATCGTGGGCCTGCTCACTGGCGCCGCTCGCATGCTGCGATGCATCAGCTGCGTTACGCGCGATTTCCTGGGTCGCGGCACCCAGTTCATTGATCGCTGCCGCCACGCTGTTGGTGCGCATGCTTTGTTCTTCAGAGCCGTTGATGGACGCATTGGAAGCGCTGACGACTTTTTCAGACAGGTCGTGGACCAGTCGTGTGGCCGACGACACCTCGCTGATGGAGGCATGGATACGCTCGACAAAGCGGTTGAAGGAGGTGGCCAACTCGCCGAACTCATCCTGATGCTGCACCGCCAGCCGGCGGGTCAGGTCACCTTCGCCTTCGGCGATGTCACGCATGGCGCGACCCATGGTAGTCAAGGGGCGCATCAGCACAGGAATCAGCAAGCCAAGCAGGCCTGCGATAGCAGCGACCGCGATGAGCATGGCAATCAGCGCCGAAGTACGGAACTGGCTCAGGGCTACATAAGCCTTGTCCTTGTCGATCGAAAGACCGATGTACCACTTGGCCGAGGGCAGGCCCGCTACCGGCGCAAACGAAATCAAACGTTCCTGGCCATTGAGCACGACGTCCTGCATACCCGGTGCTACGCGCAGATTGGCGCCAGGGTAGATGTCCTTCAGGTTTTTCATGACCTGGTCTTTGTCGGGGCTGACGATCACCTGGCCGTCGCTGTCGGTAAGAAACGCGTGGCCTATGCCGCCAAAGTCGACACTGTTGATGATTTCGACCAGCGTATCGAGGCTGACGTCGCCGCCCACCACGCCCAATAGCTCGCCATTGGACCGACTTTTGACCGGGATGGCTACCGTCACCACCAAGCCACCCACGGCCGCTTGATAGGGTGGGGTCAGCAGGGTCTGGCCGGCATTGGCAGCTGCGCTGTACCAAGGGCGTTTACGTGGATCGTAGTCGGCAGGCATTTGCGCATCCGGGCGCTGCGTGAACACCCCGTTGGCTTGGCCCATGTAGGTGAACAGGAAGTTGCGTGTATAGGAAGGCTGATCCACCAAGCCTGCGAGGGTATCCCCCGTTCCAAGCTGGGCAATGTCTTGCGCAAGGTTTTCCAGCACGAGAATGCGCCCGCTCATCCAGTTCTGCACGCTGCTGGCGGTCAATGCGCCGGATTGTTCGACCGAAGCCTCGATGTTCTGCCGGATCGTATTGCGTTGCAGGTAATCGTTGTACAGCGTGAACAAGGCGAATGCCAATACTACTACGCCGCTGGCGCTGAGCAGAATCTTGTGGCGAAATTTCAGGTTCATGTTTCGAGACCTTGAGCCATTAACGGGAGGGCGCAGCGCGGGTGTGGTGCGCTATCAGCCCTGTCGAAAGGGGTATCGGCGTGGCGGATAAAAGGTTGATACGCCTACGGAAATTTCTCACAGCTTTCGACAAGCGGCGATCACCTCAAGGCCAGCCGCTCGACCAGCATCCTTGCAGCTTTCAGCAACGGTTGCTGCTTGCGCCAGAACACATGCACCGGGAGTTGCAGCTCATTGCGCGTGTTATGGAAGGTCAGACGTTGCAGGCGGCCCGCGTCCAGTAGAGGCGCGACTCTGGATAGCGGCAGATCACCCCAACCCAGGCCTGCCTCGACCATCTGCAGGGCGATATCGAAGCTGTCAGTCGTCCAATGCGTGGCACCAATGACCATGCGCGGATCGCTCAATGGCAGGTCGCGGCTGCGTACCAGGATCTGCCGCACGCCTGTAAGGTCTTCGAGGTTCTGGATTGCACCAGGCCGTGCGGCCGGGTGATGGGGAGCGAGGGTCGCCACCAGAGACTCGACACCCATCAGCTGAAACCCGCGCTGCGGGTCAACTTGAAGCCCTGCAAATGCCACGCACAGGTCTGCCCGACCACTGTCCAGCAAACCCAACGCTTGTTCTTGCGGCGCACTCAGTATCGCTATTTCCAGCAATGGATAACGTTCGCCGACCTCGGCAATGGCAGCTATCAAGGGCCGCTGGTCAACATCTGGAACAACCGCCAACGTGAGGTTGCTCTCCAGGCCTTGGGAAAGCTCTACAGCATGGACTTGCAGCAAACCCAACTGCTCGGCAATCAACCTCGCATGGGGCTCAAGTGCCAGGGCCTGGGCTGTGGGGCGAACCTCGCGAGGTCCGCGCTGGAACAGGTCATAACCCAGCTCGGCCTCCAGGTTGCCAATTGCCATGCTGATTGCCGAGGGCACGCGCTGCAGGCTGCGCGCGGCAGCAGAAAACGAGCCTCTGTCCAGGACGGTGAGAAAGACCTGGATGGTTTCACTGTTAAATGACATACGCTTCTCCTGTCAGTCAGACTGAAAGCTGCTAACTTTTGCTGTCAGATCTAATGACTCACTATACCCGGCCCACGCTATTTGAATGAGGTCGATGCAGTGCAGGGTTTGAAGCGCAAACTGGTTTATGTAACGTTCTATGAGTTGATTGGGTTGTGCATGTCCACCTTGGGCTTGGCCTACCTGTCCGATACCCAGGCCTCTCACACGGGTCCGCTCGCGGTGATGATCACGACCATCGCCATGATCTGGAACCTTATCTACAACACGTTGTTTGAGTATTGGGAAAGCCGGCAAGCCACACGAGGGCGCAGCGTGGCTAGGCGCGTAGTGCACGCAGTAGGGTTTCAGCTGACCCTCGTGATCTACCTGATTCCGCTGATCGCGTGGTGGTTGGACATGAGTCTGGTCGATGCACTGTTGGTGGACATGGCATTCATCGTGCTGGTGCCTTGCTACACCTTCGTCTACAACTGGGCCTTCGACAAACTATTCGGCCTGCCCAGTTCGGCAATGGCTGCAACGTGAGGCGCCGCTGTCAGTAGGCCTTGACGACCAACCCGGCTCAGTCCAGTCGGAGCTTGGTTTCAAGCCGGTCAAGATGCTCGTTCATCAGGGTGAGGGCTGCCTGTGCATCGCCTCGCTCGAGCGCGTCGATCAGCGCTGCATGTTCTTGCCAGGCGCAATGGTCACAGCACGGGGACTCGTAGCGCGCGATGATAAGGGACGTCATGGGCACCAACCCATTGAGAAAGCGCGACAACGGTTCATTGGCAGCCATCTGGGCCAGTTTCAGATGAAACTCCCCACCCAGACGTATAGCGGCGCAGCGTTCGCCTTTTTCATGGTGCATGCGTTCACGCTCGACCAATTGGCGTAGCTGCTTGAGTTGCCCGGGACGGGCGCGCTCGGCGGCCAGGGTAATCAGCGTGGTCTCGGCAAGCCGCCGCGCGCTCAGTACCTGGCGCGCCTGATTAGGATCGGGCGCAGCCAAGTGAGCCGTGTGGCTTGGACGTTGCACCACTACCCGCTGGTCGCTCAAGCGGCCCAACACCCGGCGGATGACCGTGCGGCTCACGCCGAATGCCTGGCCCAGCGCTTGCTCTGGCAGCAAGGTGCCAGGCGGCAGGCGCTGCTCCAGAATGGCATCGAACAACCGTGGGTAGATCTGTTCAGCAGAAAGTCGGGTCTCACCGGCTGCAAGCAGATCGGGCAGGCGATGTGTACCATTCATGGTCGCTCTCCTGGATTATGGGTGCCGATGTTCGTCAGGAACATTGAGCGCAATGCCCATGCGCGAACCCTCGGCAAGAATGTGTTGGCGCATCTGGGCGCTGGCTTGTGTGCTGTTGCGCTCACGGATCGCGCGCACCACGGCTTCATTTTCCTTGAGCCGGGCAGCCAGGTGCTCGGGCGAATTGCGCAGCATGTCGGCGCTTTGTTTCAGGGCATTTCCCGTTTGCTCCACTACGCTCTGGAAGATCGGGTTGGTGGTCAGGGCAAACAGCGCCTGGTGGAAGGCAATGTAGGCGTTCATGCCTGCTTCGCTGTCATCGGCCTCCAAGGCTTCACGCATATCCATCAGGGTCAGCCGTAGCTGGCCGATGTCCTGGCTGTTGGCCGACTGAGCCACCAGTCCGACGATGAAGGGTTCGAGGGTGTAACGCAGCTCCAGCACATCGGCGAGGCTGGCCTGTGCACTGCTAGTGGGCGCCGAAACCGAGGCAGTTGGCTCGGCATCCAGCACCAGTACACCTTTGCCAGGCAAAGCGCGCACCAGCCCAAGGGTCTCGAGCACGATGACCGCCTCACGCAGGCTCGGGCGGCTGATGCCCAGTTGTTCGGCCAGTTCTCGCTGGCCTGGGAGCATGTCGCCACTGCGCCATTGGCCACGGGCGAGGGCTTGACGCAGCTTTTCCACCACAGCGTTGACGACGGTTGATGAGCTGATCACGTTTCGCTCCTTCAGGGGCCGGCATGCGAGCCGGCCCTTTTCTTTCAGAATTCCTGTTGGTGGGCTGCAGGCTGCTTACGCGGGTTGTGCGCAAAACCAGGCTTGCCGTCGAGCACATTCTGAGCGCGCTCCAGGTCGATGTCTTTTTCCCAGCGGGCGATGGCCACGGTGGCAACGCAATTTCCGATCAGGTTGGTCAGTGCGCGCCCGATGCCCATGAACCAATCCACGGCCAGTACCAACACCAGGCCCACCACCGGGATCGCAGGGACTGCCGTCAGTGTCGCGGCAAGGATCACCAGCGCCGATCCGGGAATCCCATGCGCGCCCTTGGACGTCACCAGTGAAACCAGCAGGATCGTCAGCAGGTCGGTCATCGCCAGGGGTGTACCGGTCGCGTTGGCGATGAAGACGATGGCCAAGGTCAGGTAGATGGAGAAACCATCAAGGTTAAAGGAATAACCGGTGGGAATCACCAGCCCGACCGTCGAGCTGCCGATGCCCAGGTGTTCGAGCTTGCGCATGATTTGCGGGAGCACGGCATCGGAAGAAGCCGTACCCAGAACGATGGTCAGCTCTTCGCGCAAATACTTGATCAGGGGCAGCAGTTTCAGCCCCGACAAGCGCATGACGGTACCCAGCACGATCAGCACGAACCCTGCACACGTCAGGTAGAACAGCGCCACCAAGCCGCCCAGATGCTGCAGCGACTCCAGGCCGTACTTGCTGGTGGTGAAAGCGATGGCGCCGAACACGCCAATGGGCGCCAGGCGCACGATCATGCCCATGATGCGGAAGATCACATGGCTGAGCTCGTTGATCAGCCGTGAAATGCCCGCAGCCGAGTCGCCGACCAGGTTGAGCGCGCTGCCGAACAGTACCGAGAACAACAGTACCTGCAGGATATTGTTGTCGGCGAAGGCGCCTATCACCGAGGTGGGGATCAGGTCCATGAAGAATGCTGTGGCGCCATGGATGTGCTGACCACGTTCGGCCAGGCTGCTGGCGTCAGCGCCGGACAACTGGTCAAGGTGGATATTGGCGCCGCTACCGATACCACTGGTGAATGCGAACACCAGGCCAATGATCAGGGCCAGCGTGGTAAGCACTTCGAAGTAGATGACCGATTTGAGGCCGATGCGACCGACCTTCTTTAGGTCACCGGCACCGGAAATGCCGCTGACCACTACGCAAAAGACGATCAGGCCGATCAACATCTTGATCAGCTTGATGAAACCATCGCCAAGGGGTTTGAGCTGCAAGGAAAGGTCGGGGAAACTCAGGCCGCAAGCAACGCCAAGGGCCAGCCCCAGCACGACTTGAAGGAAGATCGAACGCGAGCACCATTTGAGCATGGGAGTGATCTCAGGTCGGTGTCCTTGCTTCGTTGGCCGCACGGGGCGAATGAGCGCAGGACTTAATTATTGTGGTCTTACCGGTTTGTTCAGCGCCTGGCCATAAAACGCCTAATCGCGGAGCAATGCAAGCAGTTTTGGCCTTACCGGTCTGACCAGTCATGGTGCGCGTAGGCTCTTTATGCTCTATCGATGTGCAGTGAGCGCAAGATCACCAATCCAAGAACCCAGAGCCTAGGCGGCGGGATATAGGCAGCAATAAGCTTGCCAGTGGAGCGCAGCGTTAAGCGCGAGGGACTATGGGATATAGGCCGCAGGTGGCCTAAAGGCCCGAGCGGGCTCAGCATGTATAGCGCAGACGTGTTTCTTGCAAGCCTAATGCGGTAATGAGTTGCTAGATCATTCTGTGCAGTGGGAATTGCCGCGCGTTGGCAGGAAGGGCCAGGAGGAGTTCTGGCGTTGGATGGCAGGGGCAGTGATTAGCGATGACTACATGCGGTGGCAGGACGCGCAGGCTAACCGATAATCGAATTCGCCTGAATCAAAATGGGGCGGCCGATGACCGCCCCTCGCTCACGCAATGACGGCAGGGCCGCCATGCTCGCTCGCCTCAATCGCCGTGAAGCGTCTCGGCCGCATACAAGGTGTTTTCCAACAGGCAGGCGCGGGTCATCGGGCCCACGCCACCCGGTACCGGGGTAATCCAGCCAGCACGGGGGAGGGCGGTTTCGTAGACGACGTCGCCCACCAGCTTGCCATCTTCCTGACGGTTGATGCCGACATCGATGACGATGGCGCCTTCCTTGATCCATTCACCCTTGACCAACCCGGGTTTGCCCGCGGCTACGACCACCAGGTCCGCGCGCCCAACATGTCCTGCCAGGTCCTGGGTGAAGCGGTGGCACACGGTGATCGTACATCCGCTGAGCAACAACTCCAGCGCCATTGGCCGGCCAACGATGTTGGAGGCCCCGACGATCACGGCATTCATGCCGTACAGGTCCTGCCCCGTGCTTTCAAGCAGGGTCATGATGCCTTTGGGTGTGCAGGGGCGCAGCAGCGGAATGCGTTGTGCGAGGCGACCGACGTTGTAGGGGTGGAAGCCGTCCACATCCTTGTCCGGGCGAATGCGCTCGAGCAGCAACGATGCGTCGAGGTGCGCGGGCAGCGGCAGTTGCAGCAGGATGCCGTCAATGGACGGGTCGTCATTGAGACGATCGATCAGTTCAGTAAGTGCTTCTTGCGTGGTGTGACTCGGCAGGTCGAAGGCCTGCGACAGGAAGCCTACCTCTTCGCAATCCTTGCGCTTGTGCGAGACGTAAACCTGGGAGGCAGGGTCGGTGCCGACCAGAATCACTGCCAGGCCCGGCGTGCGCAGGCCCTCCTGGCGCCGCTGCGCGACACGTTGAGCGATTTGCTGGCGCAGCTTGGCGGCAATCGCCTTGCCATCGATTAGTTGTGCAGTCATAGACGCGTGATTAACCATCGGAAGGGAAACAATAAAGAACGCGTATTCTCGCACGACATGGCCGGAGGGCAAAGGCGGGCGGTCGGGCAAATGCCCTAACCCCTTCAATAATTTAAATTTTTTTTAGAAAGTTGTTGACGACCCCAGGGGTCGGCTATAAGATTCGCCGCACTTGTCGGGCACAGCCTAGCACTGGTTGGCGAAGTCGGGCAGAATGAGTCGTTTGGCAGTGAGCTGTCAGTGCCTTGTTCGGTTAGGCTTCATGCTTAAGCGCCCGTAGCTCAGCTGGATAGAGCATCCGCCTTCTAAGCGGATGGTCGCAGGTTCGAGTCCTGCCGGGTGCGCCACTTAGGCAGCTTTGGCAAGCAAGGTGATTGAACGCGTTTTGGTGGGCGTAGCTCAGTTGGTAGAGCGCTGGATTGTGATTCCAGTTGTCGTGGGTTCGATTCCCATCGTCCACCCCATATTCTTCGAAGGCGCCGCGCTGTAAATGGCGCCTTTGTTTTAAGCGTTACGCGGACGTGGTGAAATTGGTAGACACACTGGATTTAGGTTCCAGCGGCGCAAGCTGTAAGAGTTCGAGTCTCTTCGTCCGCACCATGCTTCAGTAAGGCAGTACCGTTACACCGCAATATGGTGGGCGTAGCTCAGTTGGTAGAGCGCTGGATTGTGATTCCAGTTGTCGTGGGTTCGATTCCCATCGTCCACCCCATCTTTATATGAAAGGCGCCTTGATCGTGAGATCGGGCGCCTTTTGTTTTTGGTGCGTCCGGACCCTGAGTGAGTGCGTGGCGTGGCTGATCCTGTGGTAATCAGGGCAGTCATCGCGCTCGACTCGCCCGCTCCCAAGGGGGCTGGCTCGCCACACGGGCGGCTCCGCTGCTGGCCGCACCTTTCAGGTGAACCGCCGACATGAAGCGGGGGATCAGTATTTGTTGCTAGCCGCCCTTGCAATCCGCTGGTGGCATCCCAATAAAAGCTGATAGATTTCAGCCGGTTGAAACCCGGTGAAGCGGGAAGTACCAGGACATAGCCAATGATCGCAAAAGAAGCCCGCCAGGCTGCCGCGCTGCAGCGTTTCGCCGAAGCGAACCCTCACCTGCTCGAAGAGATCCGCGCGCTGGATGCTCGTGAACAGGCGCAGCAAATTCAGTGGGCGTTCGAGGATGCCGCTGAACAACGAGGCATCCAGCCCTGGGAGCTCGCACTTGAGCTGATCGCTGAAACCCCGGAGCAATTGCGGGCCATGCGCTTGGAGACCCATCGAGAGGTGGCCGATGCGCTTGGATTGTCCTGGGAGGAGTACTGCCAGTTCAACGAGATCGAGCTCGAATAAGGGCCGTGCGGTTCAAGGTGTATTTGTTGAGCAAGATGTTGCGGCACGTATTGGCCGGAATGTCGGGCCAGGCTTATTGGAAACAGGTCGCGCGGTGTGCCGTGCGGCCCTTGAAAGTTAATCGACCGGCGTTGTTTCAGGTCGTCCCGAGTGGGGTGACTTCTGCAGCGCGACTCACTAGAATGCTTGCCCTTGATTCTGGAGTCGGGCTAACGCCGGCTAACGTCTGTGCAACGAGGAATATCCATGCAAGTTTCTGTTGAAAACACTTCCGCTCTCGAGCGCCGCATGACCATCGCCGTTCCGGCTGAGCGCGTCGAGAACGAAGTCAACAAGCGTCTGCAGCAGACTGCCAAGCGCGCCAAGGTTGCCGGCTTCCGTCCTGGCAAGGTGCCCATGAGCGTGATCCGTCAGCGCTTCGAGGCCGATGCCCGCCAGGAAGCCTTCGGTGATCTGGTTCAGGCTTCCTTCTACGAAGCCATCGTCGAGCAGAAACTGAACCCTGCCGGCGCGCCGTCCGTAGAGCCCAAGTCGTTCGAAAAAGGCAAGGACCTGGAGTTCGTCGCGGTCTTCGAAGTGTTCCCGGAGTTCACCGTTGCCGGCCTGGAGTCGATCAACGTCGAGCGCCTGAGCGCCGAAGTCGCCGATTCCGATCTGGACAACATGCTGGAAGTGCTGCGCAAGCAGAACACGCGTTTCGAAGCCGTCGAGCGCGCCGCTCAAACCGACGATCAGCTCAACATCGACTTCGTTGGCAAGGTTGACGGTGAAACGTTCGCCGGTGGCTCGGCCAAAGGTACTCAGCTGGTGCTGGGCTCCGGCCGCATGATCCCAGGCTTCGAAGACGGCCTGGTCGGCGCCAAGGCTGGTGAAGAGCGCGTCGTCAACGTGACCTTCCCAGAGGATTACCAGAACCTGGACCTGGCCGGCAAGGCCGCCGAGTTCACCATCACCGTCAACAGCGTGTCGGCCCCTGTGCTGCCTGAGCTGAACGAAGAGTTCTTCTCACAGTTCGGCATCAAGGAATCGACCCTGGAAGGCTTCCGCGCCGAAGTTCGCAAGAACATGGAGCGTGAACTGCGCCAGGCCATCAAGACCAAGGTCAAGAACCAGGTCATGGACGGTCTGCTGGCCGCCAATCCGATCGAAGCGCCGAAGGCTCTGCTGGAAAACGAAGTCAACCGTCTGCGCGTGCAGGCTGTTCAGCAGTTCGGTGGCAACATCAAGCCTGAGCAACTGCCGGCCGAGCTGTTCGAAGAGCAAGCCAAGCGCCGTGTTGCGCTGGGCCTGATCGTCGCAGAAGTGGTCAAGCAGTATGACCTCAAGCCAGACGATGCCAAGGTTCGCGAAATGATCGAGGAGATGGCCTCGGCTTATCAGGAGCCTGAGCAAGTCATCGCCTGGTACTACAAGAACGACCAGCAGATGAACGAAGTGCGTTCGGTTGTACTTGAAGAACAAGTTGTGGATACTGTTCTGCAGAAAGCGACTGTGACTGACAAGTCGGTCTCGTATGAAGAGGCCGTCAAGCCAGCCCAGGCACCTGACGAAGCCGAGTAAGCGGTCTTTTCGCAGGAAGCCCCCACAAGCCAGCCTTCGCGCTGGCTTGTGTGTATTCAAGCCATGACTATTTGGGAGTGAGCGCAGGACATGTCCCGCAATTCTTTTATTCAGCAGAGCTCTGACATCCAGGCTGCAGGCGGCCTGGTCCCTATGGTTATCGAGCAGTCCGCCCGTGGCGAACGCGCCTACGACATCTATTCGCGCCTCCTGAAGGAGCGCGTGATCTTCCTTGTTGGCCCGGTCGAAGACTACATGGCCAACCTCGTCGTCGCACAGATGTTGTTCCTTGAGGCGGAAAACCCGGACAAGGATATCCATCTGTACATCAACTCGCCGGGTGGGTCCGTGACCGCCGGCATGTCGATCTACGACACCATGCAGTTCATCAAGCCGGATGTATCGACCATCTGCATCGGCCAGGCCTGCAGCATGGGTGCGTTCCTTCTCGCCGCCGGTGCCAAGGGCAAGCGTCACTGCCTGCCGAACTCGCGCGTGATGATTCACCAGCCACTGGGCGGTTTCCAGGGCCAGGCTACCGATATCGAGATCCATGCCCAGGAAATCCTGAACATCAAGGCGCGCCTGAACGAGCTTCTGGCCTACCACACCGGCCAGGATCTGGAAACCATCAAGCGCGACACCGAGCGTGACAACTTCATGAGCGCCTCGCGCGCAGCCGAGTACGGCCTGATCGACTCGGTATACGACAAGCGGCAACTGGCTTCCTGAAGCGGGAGGCCAGGGCAGGTAGGCGCATGACGCGCCTGCCTGCGGACTTGAAAAAGCCCGCAATTGCCTTCATCTTGTGTTGCAAGCCTACCGGATTGGATCGATCGAATGACTGACACCCGTAACGGCGAGGACAGCGGCAAATTGCTTTATTGCTCCTTCTGCGGCAAAAGCCAGCACGAAGTGCGCAAACTGATTGCCGGGCCCTCGGTATTTATCTGCGACGAGTGCGTCGACCTGTGCAATGACATCATCCGCGAGGAGGTGCAGGAAGCCCAGGCCGAAAGCAGCGCGCACAAATTGCCTTCGCCGAAAGAAATCAGCGGTATCCTCGACCAGTACGTCATTGGTCAGGAACGCGCGAAAAAGGTGCTTGCCGTGGCGGTTTACAACCACTACAAGCGCTTGAACCAGCGTGACAAGAAGGGTGACGACGTCGAGCTGGGCAAGAGCAACATCCTGCTCATCGGCCCGACGGGCTCGGGTAAGACCTTGCTTGCCGAAACCCTGGCGCGCCTGTTGAACGTACCGTTCACGATCGCGGACGCCACCACCCTGACCGAAGCCGGTTATGTGGGGGAGGACGTCGAGAACATCATTCAGAAGCTGCTGCAGAAGTGCGACTACGATGTGGAAAAAGCCCAGATGGGTATTGTCTACATCGACGAAATCGACAAGATTTCGCGCAAGTCGGACAACCCGTCCATCACCCGTGACGTTTCGGGTGAAGGTGTGCAGCAAGCTTTGCTGAAGCTCATCGAGGGCACTGTTGCTTCCGTCCCTCCACAGGGCGGCCGCAAACACCCGCAGCAGGAATTCCTGCAGGTTGATACCCGCAATATCCTGTTCATCTGTGGTGGCGCGTTCTCCGGCCTTGAAAAGGTCATCCAGAACCGCTCCACCAAAGGTGGCATGGGCTTCGGTGCTGAAGTGCGCAGCAAGGAAGAGGGCAAGAAAGTCGGCGAGTCTCTGCGTGAGGTCGAGCCTGACGACTTGGTCAAGTTTGGCCTGATCCCCGAGTTTGTGGGCCGCTTGCCAGTATTGGCAACGCTTGATGAGCTGGACGAAGCAGCGCTTATCCAGATCTTGACCGAACCCAAGAACGCGCTGACCAAGCAGTACGCCAAGCTGTTCGAGATGGAAAGCGTCGACCTCGAGTTCCGCAGTGATGCGCTCAAGGCCGTTGCTCGCAAAGCGTTGGAGCGCAAGACTGGCGCCCGTGGCCTGCGTTCCATTCTGGAAGGCGTGCTGCTCGACACCATGTACGAGATTCCCTCTGCGAAGGAAGTCAGCAAGGTGGTGATCGATGAAAGCGTCATCGAGGGTACCTCGCAGCCGCTGATGATCTACGAGAACAGCGAGCCGCAAGCCAAGGCCGCGCCTGACGCCTGATCAAGGGGCAGGTCGCCTGACCGTGTAGCACAGAGGGGGCCTTGGGCCCCCTTTTTGCTTTTCCTGCGCCAGCGCTTGTAATTTCGTGGGTGTACCCCCACATTAGGTCCAAACATCAATTCCACGGTTTCCGGCCACTAAGGCCGCTGTAGAGGCGAAATCATGAAGACCACCCTCGACTTGCCTCTTTTGCCATTGCGCGACGTCGTTGTTTACCCGCACATGGTCATCCCGCTGTTTGTGGGGCGTGAGAAATCCATCGAGGCCCTCGAAGCCGCGATGACGGGCGAAAAGCAGATTCTCCTGCTCGCCCAGAAAAACCCGGCTGATGACGATCCGGGCGAAGACGCGCTATACCGCGTTGGTACCGTAGCCACCGTGCTCCAGCTGCTGAAACTGCCTGACGGTACCGTGAAAGTGCTGGTCGAAGGTGAGCAGCGGGGTACTGTCGAGCGCTTCAGTGAAGTCGATGGCCATGTGCGCGCCGAAGTGTCCCTGATCGACGAAACCGAGGCTGTAGAGCGCGAGTCGGAAGTATTTGTGCGCACACTGCTTTCGCAGTTCGAGCAGTACGTGCAACTGGGCAAGAAAGTGCCTGCCGAAGTGATGTCATCGCTCAACAGCATCGATGAGCCCGGGCGTCTGGTCGACACCATGGCCGCCCACATGGCCCTGAAGATCGAGCAGAAACAGGAAATTCTGGAAATCGTCGACCTGCCAACGCGGGTCGAGCATGTCCTGGCACTGCTTGATGCCGAGATTGACCTGCTGCAGGTCGAAAAGCGCATCCGTGGCCGGGTGAAAAAGCAGATGGAGCGCAGCCAGCGCGAGTACTACCTGAATGAGCAGATGAAGGCCATTCAGAAAGAGCTTGGCGATGGTGATGAGGGTCATAACGAGCTCGAGGAGCTGAAAAAGCGTATCGAGGCCGCTGGCCTGCCCAAGGACGCCATGACCAAGGCCCAGGCTGAGCTGAACAAGCTCAAGCAAATGTCGCCGATGTCGGCTGAGGCCACCGTAGTGCGTTCCTACCTGGACTGGCTGGTTCAGGTGCCTTGGAAAGCGCAGAGCAAAGTGCGCCTGGACCTTGCCAAGGCCGAAGACATTCTTGATGCAGACCACTACGGTCTGGAAGAGGTCAAGGACCGTATTCTCGAGTACCTTGCCGTGCAAAAGCGCGTCAAGAAAATCCGTGGCCCAGTGCTGTGCCTGGTTGGCCCACCTGGCGTGGGCAAGACGTCCCTGGCCGAATCCATTGCCGCTGCGACCAACCGTAAATTCGTGCGCATGGCCCTGGGCGGGGTACGGGATGAAGCTGAAATCCGCGGCCACCGCCGGACCTATATCGGCTCCATGCCCGGCCGGTTGATTCAGAAGATGACCAAAGTGGGCGTTCGCAACCCGCTGTTCCTGCTCGATGAAATCGACAAGATGGGCAGCGACATGCGCGGCGATCCGGCCTCGGCACTGCTGGAGGTGCTGGACCCCGAGCAGAACCACAACTTCAACGATCACTATCTGGAGGTCGATTACGACCTGTCGGACGTGATGTTCCTGTGCACCTCCAACTCGATGAACATCCCGCCAGCGTTGCTGGACCGGATGGAGATCATTCGTCTGCCGGGTTACACCGAAGATGAAAAAATAAACATCGCAGTCAAATACCTGGTGCCCAAGCAGGTCAAGGCGAACGGCCTGAAAAAAGAAGAGCTGGAGATCGATGTCTCGGCCATTCGCGACATCATTCGTTACTACACGCGCGAAGCGGGTGTGCGTGGTCTTGAGCGTCAGATTGCCAAGGTCTGCCGTAAGGTCGTCAAGGAACATGCAGGGCAAAAGCAGGTCAACGTCAAGGTGACCGGCGAGCAGCTCGAACACCTTCTGGGCGTGCGCAAGTTCCGTTATGGCCTGGCCGAGCAGCAGGACCAGATCGGCCAGGTGACGGGTCTGGCATGGACACAAGTGGGCGGCGAATTGCTCACCATCGAGTCCGTGGTCATTCCTGGCAAGGGCCAATTGATCAAGACCGGTTCGCTCGGTGACGTCATGGTCGAGTCGATTACGGCCGCGCAGACAGTGGTGCGCAGCCGTGCCCGCAGCCTGGGGATCGCAGCAGACTTCCATGAAAAGCACGACGTTCATATTCATATGCCCGAAGGCGCCACCCCCAAGGATGGCCCGAGTGCAGGCATCGGCATGTGCACCGCGCTGGTGTCGGCACTCACTCAGATACCTGTGCGCGCGGATGTAGCGATGACAGGCGAGATCACGTTGCGCGGCCAGGTTCTGGCCATTGGCGGGCTCAAGGAAAAACTGCTGGCCGCACACCGGGGCGGCATCAAGACGGTGATCATTCCTGAGGAGAACGTGCGCGACCTGAAGGAAATCCCGGAAAATATTAAACAGGATCTGCAGATCAAACCGGTCAAATGGATTGACGAAGTCCTGCAAATTGCGCTGCAATACGCCCCGGAGCCCTTGCCAGATGTGGCTTCCGAGATTGTCGCGAAGGACGATAAGCGCGACAGTGAGGCAAAGGAAAGAATTAGCACGCACTAACAGTTTCAGCCCGGGTGGCTTTCTTGACAGTATTTTCGGCGCCTTGCTATAAAGCGGCACGTGAGTGTCATCAGGCCACCCAGCACCGTTTTCACACGCTTTTCTTTACATACTTAGAAACATACTCAATAGAGCACAAGGGGACTTACGAGTGAACAAGTCGGAACTGATTGACGCTATCGCCGCACATGCAGACATTCCCAAAGCCACTGCTGGCAGAGCGCTGGACGCAGTGATCGAAACCGTCACCGGCGCCCTGAAGCAAGGCGACTCTGTCGTTCTGGTCGGCTTCGGCACCTTCACTGTCAAGGAACGCGCTGAGCGTACTGGCCGTAACCCGCAGACCGGTAAGGCGATCAAAATTGAAGCCGCCAAGGTTCCAGGTTTCAAGGCAGGTAAAGGCCTGAAAGACGCCGTCAACTAAGTCGTCTCTTTCAGCCGGACCCGGCCAGGCCAGGTCCGAGCACGCTGAAGGCGGGACGCAAACGTTACCGCCTGATTCGTATGCTAAGAAAAGGCGCATCCTCGGATGCGCCTTTCTTTTATCAGGACTCTACCCACGCTCCGCGGTTGTCGACGCAGTGGTACAGCCGTCTCTGGGGGACGCATGCTGCAAAATATCAGGGACAATTCACAAGGTTGGATTGCCAAAACCATTATCGGTCTCATTGTCGTATTAATGGCATTGACCGGGTTCGAAGCCATTTTCCAAGCCGCCAGCCACAGCCAGGATGCTGCCAAGGTCAACGGCGAAACGATCAGCCAGAACGAGCTGAGCCAGGCGGCCGACATGCAGCGCCGCCAGCTGGTGCAGCAACTGGGCAAGGACTTCGATCCTGCGCTGCTTGACGACAAGCTGCTGCGTGAAGAGGCCCTCAAGGGTCTGATCAGCCGCAAGCTGTTGCTCGAAGGTGCGAAGGATGCCAAATTCGCGTTTTCCGATGCTGCGCTCGATCAAGTCATGCTTCAAACGCCGGAGTTCCAGGTTGACGGCAAGTTCAACAGCGACCGCTTCGACCAGGTCATCCGCCAGATGGGCTATGGGCGTATGCAGTTTCGCGAAATGCTCGGTGAAGAAATGCTCATCGGGCAGTTACGTGCCGGGATCGCCGGCAGCAGCTTCGTAACCGATCAGCAAGTCGATGCTTTTGCACGCCTTGAGAAGCAGACCCGCGATTTCGCGTCCTTGACCTTCAAGGCCGACCCAGCCGCGATCAAGATCAGCGACGAAGAGGTCAAGCAGCACTATGACGCCCATGCCAAAGAGTTCATGTCGCCTGACCAAGTCGTCATCGATTACGTAGAGCTCAAGAAATCGTCGTTCTTTGACCAGGCCAAGGTCACTGACGAGGCGCTCAAGGCTCAGTACGAGAAAGAGATCGCCAACCTGGCCGAACAGCGCCGCGCGGCGCATATCCTCATCGAGGTCAACGACAAGACCACCGATGCCCAAGCCAAGGCGCGTGCTGACGAAATCGAACAGCGCCTGGCCAAGGGTGAAGATTTTGCCGCGTTGGCGAAGGAATTTTCCCAGGACCCAGGTTCGGCCAGCAACGGCGGTGACCTTGGCTTTGCCGGCCCTGGTGTGTACGATCCGGCGTTCGAACAGGCGCTGTATCAGCTGCACGACGGTCAGGTCTCAGCCCCGGTTCGTACCGAATACGGCTATCACATCATTAAGCTGCTGGGCGTTGAAGCGCCCGAGGTGCCGAGCTTCGCGAGCCTGAAAGACAAGCTGACCCGCGACCTCAAGACGCCACTGGTCGAGCAACGCTACGTGGACGCCAGCAAGCAGTTGCAGGATGCCGCTTACGAGGCCTCCGACCTGGTGCAGCCGGCCCAGGACTTGAACCTCAAGGTGCAAACGTCCGCTCCGTTCGGTCGCGAAGGCGGCGACGGTATCACTGCCAACCGCTCCGTGGTGCAGGCAGCGTTCTCGGAGGAAGTGCTGGAAGAGGGTGCCAACAGCACCGCCATCGAGCTCGATCCGGAGACGACGGTGGTACTGCGCGTCAAGGAACACCGCAAGCCTGCACAGCTGCCACTCGAGACGGTTGCCAAGAACATTCGCGAGCATCTGGCCAAAGAGAAAGCCACCGCTGCCCTCAAGGCCAAGGCGGACAAGCTGATCGCGGGGCTGCGTGACGGCTCCATCGCCCCTGGAAGCGTTCAGGAAGGCCAGGGCTGGAAGCCCTATGAAGCCGTCTCGCGTGGTCAGGAAGGTATCGATCCTGTCGAGCTGCAGGCATTGTTCCGTCTCGGCAAGCCGCAAGCCAAGGACAAGCCCGTCTATGGCAGCGTCGTGCTGCGTGATGGCAGCCTGGTCGTGCTGCAACTCAAGGGTGTCAATGACGGTGCTGCGGCCACTGATGAAGAGAAGCAGCAGATCCGCCGCTACTTGGCGTCTCGTGCGGGTCAGCAGGACTTCGCCGCCTACCGCAAACAGCTGGAGGCCAACGCGGACATCACGCGTTACTAAAGCCGTTTGGAAACACGCGACAGGCCGCTATAAGCGGCCTGTTTTTTTTCCTGTGCGCAGGCACCGCAAGCGTTAGCGTTTGACACCCTCATGATTGTCCAATGTGTCGCGTGCGATCTCGCGGCCCAGTGCGATCAGCTCGGGCGCCTTGTAGAACTCGAAGAAGCGACACACACGCTTGGGAACGTTGATCAGTACGTCAGGCGGATAGCCGGCGATCTTGTACTGCGCCAGTGAAGTCTGCATGACTTCGAAACTCTGGTTGATCAAGTCCAGCAGCGAGGCCGGCCCTACGTTGTCGATGATGAACGAACCGGTGGCAGACTTGGGCGCGCATTCGCTTTCGGGGGCCGCCGTAGGCTGCTGTGTCTGCGGATCTGCCGATTCGGCCAGCCACGGGTTCACGGGGGAAAAACGATCGCGCGTCATGCCTTTTTCAATACGGACCAACTCTTCGGCGGGCTTGCGGCGAAACGGCAGGTGCGAGCCAAGCGAGTTGATCAGTGCATCGAATCTCATCTTGAAGGCTGCAGGTCGCTCTATCACCGGAAGTTGATACTGCTTCTGGTTGGTGGCGTTGAGGTTGACCGCAATGATCAGGTCGCAGTGGCTCGATACCACGGGCACGATGGGTAACGGGTTGAGGATGCCGCCGTCGACCAGCATGCGGTTACCTTGAACCACGGGCGTGAATAGACTGGGTATGGCAGCCGAGGCGCGCATGGCTTGGTGCAGGCAGCCTTCCTGAAACCAGATTTCCTGTTGGTTGGTCAGGTCAGCTGCAACGGCGGTATAAGGAATGCGCAATTGCTCAATGTTGATGTCGCCTACTATCTTGCGGATCTGACCGAAGACCTTGTCGCCCCGAATAGCGCCCAGACTAAAGCTAACATCCACCAGGCGCAGGACATCCAGATAGTCCAGGCTCTCGATCCAGCGTTTGTATTGCTCAAGCTTGCCTGCAGCGTAAATGCCGCCAACGACCGCTCCCATGGAGCACCCGGCAATGCATGCGATTTCATATCCGCGACGTTCGATCTCCTCGATCACGCCGATGTGCGCATACCCTCTGGCCCCGCCTGATCCGAGCACCAATGCCACGCGTTTGTTCATCAACTTCCCTCAGCGTTCGCCACTTAAGCTCTACAATGCACGCATCGTACCCTTGGCAGCAATGCGCAACCTGTCGAGGACCTGCTTGGTCAAAGCCAGGCGGGCACTTTTACAAGGGGTTGGCGTCGAACATGCATTGTTTCTCTCCCTCAGAGGTTTAGCTGATGAAAGCCTGGATCTGCCTGCCGTTGATTGCCCTGACCCTTGCTGGTTGCGCTGGCAAGACGGCATACCGTGACAGCTGTGCCACACAACTGGACGCCGCCTGGAAGGAGCTTGACCTGGCCAAGGCTGAAGGCTTTGCGGGGGCCGTGAGTTATTCCAAGGCGCTGTCGCTGCTTACAGGCGCCAAGACGCAGCAGCAATTCGAGGGTTACGAAAGCTGCACGCGCAAGGCTGAAAAAGCACGCTTCTACATCCGTGAGTCCCGTGCCGGCCGTTGATCGAGGGTTGCCACATGTCTGACATGCTTGATCACCTCATCGCCCAGATCATCACCTTGCACGTCAGGCTCCTGGCGTGCCGCGAACGCCTGGCGGTCGACACCGACAGTGAAGCCCTGCACGACCTGCGCACCACCGTGCGCCGCCTGCGCAGCCTGGTACGACCACTGCGCGGGCTGCCTGGTGTGGAGCAACTCGAAAGTGCCGCCAAGGCGCTAGGGACGCTCACCACGCCGCTGCGCGATGCCGAAGTGCTGGGCGCCGCCCTCATTACCCAAGGGTTCGAGCAGGCCGGGCGCAGGCGTCTGCAAGGGCGAGGGCCATCCTACGCCAGCGTCGCACGCAGCCCGCAGCTGACCCGATTACTGGGGGCGGTGGATGCGTTTCCCGCGTTTTTGCGTGGCGCAGATCGCGATGGCCTGATTCAGGCGTTGGACAAGCGTATCGAGAAACGCTTGCGCAAACAGTGGCGCAAGCTGACCGAGGCCTTGCAGGATCCCAATCACGATCGTCACCGGTTGCGGTTGCTGATCAAACGAGCGCGGTACGCAGACGAAGCCTACCCCCCGTTCGGCCACGCCCCGAAGAAGCTCAAACGCACCCTGAAACGAGCACAGGGCGATCTGGGGGATTGGCATGACCGTCTGCAATGGTTGCTGCAAGCGCAACAGCACGCCGATCTGGCGGGCTGCATTAGCGGATGGCAACACCAGTTGGAAGAGGCCGAGCGGCGGTCGGACAGCACGCTGGACGCGTTGGGTGCTGCGTTGGCCCGCCGCAAGCCCGGACAATGACCGATATGAAGGCTGTTGCAGGGGCCAGGGCCGGCTAGGATGGGAGCACCCGTTACCCGTGCAGGAGCTGCCCAATGACGTTCGAACAAGTGCTCGAGGCTGCCAGAGCTCATCCCGACAGCGTGCGCGTACCGGCAGGCTGGGGCCAGGGGCGAGCGATTTTTGGCGGCCTGATGGCTGCCATGGTGTTCGAGGCGATGCGTTCCCGGCTAGGTCATGACCGCCCGGTGCGCTCACTGGCCATTACTTTCGTGGGTCCTGCCTCGGCAGATACCCCGATTCGGCTGGAGGTCGAGCGATTGCGCCATGGCACGGGTGTCAGCACGCTGCTGGGCCGCGCCGTGCAGCAAGGACAGGTGGTGACGCTGGTACAGGGCAGTTTCGGGGCTGCACGAAGCTCTGCCGTGTCCGTACCCGCCGTACCTGCACCAGAAATGCCGGCGCTTGAGGCGAGTGCAGCACCATTGCCTCATATCCCAGGTGTGACACCGCAATTCATGAAAAACCTGGAGTTGCGCTGGGCGATCGGTGGGCTTCCGTTCAGCGGCAATGACTCGCGCACCATGGGGGGCTGGGTGCGCCTGCGTGACCTGCAAGACGGGGAAATGAACGAGGCGCACCTGCTGGCGTTGGTAGACGCCTGGCCACCTAGCGTTCTGCCCATGCTCAGACAGCCTGCAGCCGGCAGTACACTTACCTGGACCATCGAGTTCGTCCAGTCTGTACGCTCGCTGAACGCTGGCGATTGGTGCCAGTACCGTGTGGAAACCGAGTACGCACGCGAGGGATATGGCCATGCGGCCGCTGCATTATGGAGTGCAGACGGCGCATTGTTGGCCTTGAGCAGGCAAACGGTGACGGTGTTTGGGTGATGCCCGTCACCGCCGAGGCTTGTGACGGTCGCGCCAGGCCTGCCACCACGCGCCACTCACCACAAAACGCGGGAACGTGATGAACTGCTCGCTGAGTACACGTTGAACACGGTCGGTGCGATTGATGAAGGGCTCTTGGGTATCAGCTTCCAGGCGATGGCCGTGACGTTGAAGTCCAAGGGCCGCGACCAGGGCGAGCACGCCGACCGCCAGCTGCACGATATCCAGCCCAAACAATCCGGACACGATCAACAGGACGCCCAGAATGAACAGCGGAACCGCAATCAAATGCAGCACCAGGTTCGCAGGGTGACGATGACTGTGCGGGTAGCCGCGCCATTGCCAGGCGAGCAGATTGGGTAGACGTTTGTTCATGGGCATTTCCTCTCGGTCATGCCCAAAGCGTAGTGTGCAGGCGCGGCCAGAGCCAATCGCCACTGCCTATGACCGTTATAGCTTCAGTTGACCTATAGCCTTGTTCAGTGCCCCGGCCAGTGTCGCAAGTTCCGAACTGGTGGTGGCCGAACCTACGGTCTGCTGCACGGTTTGCTCGGTCACATCACGGATGCTGACGACGGCACGGTTCATTTCCTCTGCCACCTGGCTCTGTTGTTCGGCAGCCACGGCGATCTGGGTGTTGCTTTCACGCATCTGCGCCACTGCCCCAGTGATCTCGGCCAATGCCGCTCCTGCTTCCTGGGCCTGTTTCACACAATCGTCTGCTTTGTAGGAGCTTTCCTGCATAAACTCGACCGCATCACGCGTGCCTGACTGCAGGGCAGACACCATGGTAGTGATCTCGTCGGTAGATGACTGAACGCGTTTGGCCAGGTTGCGGACCTCATCGGCCACCACGGCAAACCCACGACCCAGGTCACCGGCACGGGCCGCCTCTATGGCCGCGTTCAATGCCAGCAGGTTGGTCTGCTCGGCAATGCTGTGAATGACACTGACCACACCATTGATCTTCTGGCTGTCTTCGGCGAGTTGACGGATCATTTCGGCGGTCTGCTGAACGCCGCTGGAAAGCCCGGCAATGGACGTCTGCACGCGATTGACCACGTCTTTCCCACCGCCCGCGAGCGTGTCGGCAGTCTGGGACAGATCGCGGGTCGCCCCTGCATGCTGGGCGATATGGTAGACAGTGGCGGACATTTCATTGATGGCTGTCGCGGCTTGGTCGGTTTCGCTTTGCTGGCCGAGCATGCCGTGACGCACCTCGTTCATGCTGGCCGCAAGACGCGCGGCACCTGAGTCGAGCTGTGCTGCGGTGGTGGCGACGGTGCTGACGATACGGTGGTAGGTGCCCTGCATGGCGTTGAAGGCGCCCGCCATCTGACCGACTTCGTCACCGCCGGCCAGCGGTACACGCGCCGCCAGATCACCGGTTTTTTCCACATGCAGCATCACGTCCTTGAGCGTGTTGAGTTGGCTGAGTAGAAAGCGGATCAGCAGTTGCGAAGCGGCGAGCATGGCCAGCATCAGAATCAACACGCACACCGCGTAATGCGTAAATCGATCGATGAAGACCTGGCGCAGGCTGGGTGACTGGGCGATCACGGCAACACGCTGATCACCGCTCTGCAGCACATGAGCGCCCTGAATGGGGTCTTGTCCCAACAGTTGGTTGGAGGGCAGCGCTATCCAGCCCTGAGCGCCGCGCAAGGCCTCCAGGGTCTCGCCGGCAAAGGAGGGCGTCTGCCCTGCACCCCAGGTGATGACGCTTGCCGAAAGAGGCAACGGTTGGCCTTGTGGCCACGCTGCCAGCAGGTTTGCCTGGGCGTTTGCTTGATGTTCAGCGCCTTCAGCACGGGCGCGCTGCTCCAGATGGACGGCGTACAGCACCAGCAGCAAAGTGGTCACGAAAGCGACGGCGTTGACCGCCCAGAACTTGTATTTCAGGGAAACATTGCTAAGCCAGGCACCCATGGGCAGGTCTTCTCTGAGTTGAGCGGAAACAATATTGGCAAGGTGCCATCATTGTGCCCGCGGCGACTCGAGGGGTGTTGATATGTATCAAGAGATATCAGGATTGCGACGGCAATTCGAAGAATGCCTTGGCCGTGGCAGTGGTGTGCGCGGCGGTATCTTGCAGGGTTTCCCTGCGGTGCAGTGCCACTTCTCGCAGGACCTCAGGCAGGTACGCCGGCTCGTTACGCCCGTTCTTGGGCTTGGGGCGCAGGCTGCGCGGCAGTAAATAGGGGGCATCGCTCTCCAGCATCAAGCGGCCGGTGGGTATACTGCCCACCAATCCATGCAGGTGCGTCCCGCGCCGTTCATCACAAATCCAGCCAGTGATGCCGATGTGCAGGTCCAGGTCAAGGTAGCTGAACAGCGCAGCACGTTCCCCGGTGAAACAGTGGACCACGGCTGCTTTTAAGTGATCGCGATACTCTTTGAGGATGGCCAGCAGGCGCTCACTGGCGTCGCGCTCATGGAGAAACACCGGAAGTTGGCACTCCACGGCCAATGCTAGCTGGGCGTGCAAGGCCTTCTCCTGCGCAGGGCGTGGAGAGAAATCGCGGTTGAAGTCCAGGCCGCATTCGCCCACGGCGCGCACCCGCGGCTCGACAAGCAGGTGGCGCATGTGCTGTTCGCTCTGGCTGTTCCAGCTGTCTGCATCGTGCGGGTGAACCCCAGCCGTTGCGAACAGGTGACTTTGCGCGCTGTCCAGTTGCTGGCAAAGGCCAATGGCCTGTTCACTTACAGGCAAGCTGGTGCCTGTCAGGACCATTTGCTCGACGCCCGCTTCCAAGGCGCGGTTGACCACTTCCGCTTGGCGGCCATCGAAACTGCTGTTGGTCAGGTTGACGCCAATGTCGATCAATTGCATGGTGCTACCTCGTGCCGCAGGGACGCCAGCATAGCAAAAGCCCGTGCCTAACGGCTGTCCAAGAACTTCAAGTCCAGGGCATGGTCTTTTTGACCTCAAGCCCTAACGTGGCGAACGTCATGCTGGCTAACCACTCACGACGGATACCTTGAATGCCACGCTACTGGCTCATGTTCATGCTGCTGTTGGGGCTGCCCCTGGCCAGCCAAGCGCAGACGCAGGTACGCCCACCGGGCCCGCAGTATCACATTGCGCCGGCCAATGCCCGCGATCTCCAGCACATCCGCAGCAGCAAGGTCTTGCGCGTGCTGGTCAATCAAAGCCGCAACAGCTCCGGCGAAGTGAAAGGCGAGCCCGTGGGCGTCGAGTACTACCGCCTGCGCGCGCTCGAGCACTTTCTCAATGCCCGGGTAGAGGACAGCCAGCGCATCGAGCTCAAACTTATCCCACGCGCCAAGGAGCAGCTCCTGGGCGCACTGGGCCGGGGCGAGGGCGACTTGGCCGCGCCAGGGGAACTGCTCGATCCTGCTACGGTGCGTAACGTAGTAGCAACTGCCCCGGTGCGTGATCAGGTGGCGCTGGTGTTGGTTGGGCGCAAGGGGGAGCGCACCTTCAGCCAGGCGGAACAATTGTCAGGTCGCACCATCGCGCTGACCAGCGCCAGTGCCGCGGGCCCGTTGATCGAGCAACTGAACCAGCGTCTGGCCCTGCGCAAGCGTCCCCCCGTCAAGGTGGAGTGGGTCGATCCGACCCTGGCGATCGAGGATGTGCTGGAGATGGTCCAGGCCGGTATCTATCACTTGACCGTGGTCGAACAGCCGATCGCCCGCCGCTGGTCAAAGGTCATGCCGAAGCTGCGTGTCAACCCGCGTGTGCACCTGGGGCCCTCGCAAGCCATGCGCTGGTACGTTGGTCGTGACTCGCCGCAGTTGCAGGCATCGGTCGACCGCTTCCTACAGAACTATCGCGCCCCTGACAACGAGGATGCAGCATTCGAACGCATCTATCGGCGTCAGTACCGGGTACACAACCCGCTCGCCCGCCAGGACCGTCAACGGCTGGCCTCGGTCAGCGCCGTGTTGCAAAAGCATGGCCAGGCGCAGCAGATCGACTGGCTCAACCTTGCCGCCTTGGCATTCAAGGAGTCGACCCTCAACCCGGCCGCGCGGGGGGCAGGGGGCGCACACGGGTTAATGCAAATCACGCCGGCGGCTGCCCAACGGGTCGGGGTCAGTAACATCAAGACGGTGGACGGCAACGTTCAGGCCAGTGCGCGTTACCTGGCCCTGATCCGTCGCAAGTTCTTCTCCAGCCCCCGCATCAATGAACGTGAGCGCATGGCGTTCGTGTTGGCCGCCTACAACCTGGGGCCCGAGCGCGTGCAAGCCATGCGCGCCGAAGCGCGCAAGCGTGGGCTCAACGGTAACCAATGGTTCTTCCAGACCGAACGCATCGCCATGGAGCAGGTGGGCATGGGGCCGGTCAACTTCGTCAACAGCGTGAACAAGTACTTCCTGGCGTTCAATCGGGAGCGGCGGGTGCTGGAGCCCAAGGGCAAGCACTAAGCGAGGCTGCACCGAGGCGGGCAATTGGCCAGAATCGTGCGCTTGCATGTTCGGTTCAATCGCTCTAGCATGACGCCTGCGCCGATTTAAACAGCTACTTGCGGGGCGCAGAGACGCCCGAGGGGTGTCCCGAAATACCGCTAAAGCGCTGGTTCGGTGACGCCTCCCACCGCTGCCCAGCGAGATTGGCGAGGCGGAGAATTCACCATGAGTTGCCCACGTACCAGTGTCTGTCTAAGCCCTCTGCCTGTCAGTCAGGCGTCGCGCACCCCGCGCATCCTGCTTGGGGGGGCGCACCAGCCCACACTTTTGCGCCACCTTGAAGGCTTGTCTCGTCGACGAGGCCAGGCCCGTGCATTCCTGATCCAGTTTGCCGAGACCGGCGAGCATTTCGCCCAGTACGCCAATGACCGGTTCGACCTTGCCGTGATTCAAGCGCCCGCGCCCGAGGCCTCGGCCGAAGTGATCGGCCATCTGGTCCGTATCGCGCGCCAAGGGCTGATCACGGCACGCTGAAAGTCTGCCGTCTTCTGCGACGGTGCAAAGCGATCAGGGTTTGACGAATCGTGGCGCGGCTTCGTGTGCATCGTATTGAATGTCGGTGACGTCCCAGTAGGCTTCTCCCGTGGGTGTGCGCACCTTGATCTCGTCCCCGACGCACTTGCCTATGCAGGCCCGGGCCATCGGTGAGTCGATGGAGATGAAGTCCTTGCGGTCGTAGATTTCATCCGCGCCGACGATTCGGAACCGCTTGCTTTGGTCGTGCTCGTTGGCGATGGTCACCCATGCTCCAAAAAACACTTTTCCTTCCTGCGCGGGCGAGTAAGGCACCACGCGCAGGTTCTCGATGCGCTTGCGAAGGTAGCGGACACGACGGTCGATTTCCCTCAACCTTTTCTTGTTGTACTGGTAGTCCGCATTTTCACTGCGATCGCCCAGTGACGCCGCCCAGGTCACTTTGCGCGTGATCTCTGGTCGCTCATCTCGCCAAAGCCAGTCCAGTTCATCTTTCAGGGCTTGGTAGCCTGCTTCGGTGATGAGGTCAGTTGCCATGTTTGCTTTTTTCCATATCCGAACCCGGCCAACATTGTCGCTGCGCGCACGGGGAGGTGGCACAGGGTAGCCGGGAGGCTACAGACGTTAACCGCCCAGATGCGCCATGTTCAAGCACTGGATCAAGCACTGGAGTCAGCGGTGAATGGTCCGTGCAGCTGAGCCACGTCATGGCCTTGGCCGAGTTCATGGTGCGTCCGCATGCTTGCAAGAAGCCCCGGACGACTGGCTGCAGATTGCGCAACCACCCAATCGATGTGGTCAGCTGTGATGGCGGTCGTCAGGGCATTGCCAGATAATGGGCGCTTTCAATGCCGACAATGACTTGCATCATTCACAGGTGAGGAACTCTCGATGGTAAATGTCCGGCCGCGTCCCGCGGTCAATGGAGTGGCTTCGGCCGACCGCGTGCTGACGGTACTTTCTGCGTTTCAGGTGGGGGACACGGCGCTGACGCTCGTCGAGCTCGTCGAGCGTACCGGGCTGATCAAAAGTACCATCATGCGCCTGATGGTTTCGCTTGAGAATCACGGCTATGTCAACCGCATGGCCGACGGTCGCTACCAGCTGGCCAGTGAAGTGATGCGGCTTAACGCCGTGTACGAAGAGGGTATCGATCTGGAGCGGCACGTGATGCCCAGGCTGCACCTTCTGGCCGAGCGTACGGGTGAAACCGCGTCGTTCTACGTGCGCCACGGCGCCTACCGCATGTGTCAGTACCGGGTGAACTCCCCCCATCGCCTACGCATGCACGTTCAACCTGGCGATATGCGTCCGATGGACGATGCTGCCGGCGCCCAGGCCTTGCGTACACCGTTTGCCAGCGGCATCACCATGCAGAAGCCGTTCTTCTCGATGGGGGCCACGGACCCGCATGCGGCTTCGGTAGCCTTTCCCGTCTACGGGGCAGGCGATGAACTGGTCGGGGCATTGGTGCTGTCAGGCCCTTCAAGCCGCTTGACGCCAGAGTGTGCCGAGGCGATCAACGAGGTCTTTCTCGACGCAACCCGCGATCTGATGCGCAGCCTGGGTTGCAAGGCCGCGTAGTTTTTCAACGCTTTTTCAGCCAACCGTTCACCGCCGTTTCACAGGCGTGGTACTCGTTCGACAGCCTGGTGATCTGCGAGGCTTCTCCAACCCGCAGGCGCCAGGTGCGTCAGGCTTGGCGACCTTCGCCCTCGGCGCTTGTCACCAATGCAAATGGCTTATCGCAATCACCTGCTTGACGGTGGAACGGAGCAGGTGCTCAAGCGCAGCGGAACCCCCTTCAGGCAGCCGGAACGGTTGGCGTTTGGGCTGATCGAGCCCCCAGAGCACGTGCTCCAGGCGCATTAGATGTTCATAAGCGCCGGCGCGGATCGTGACGGCCAACAGTTATGCTGTGGCGCCTTTCCCCTGCGCCACGATCATAGGCGGGTGCTGCGGTATCCGCCCTGAGCATATCGAACAACTTCATGAACACATCGGGATCGAGCCAGAGCGCATCGCACCTTCAGGTGGCTGACCAAGACCAGCAGCGGTATTTGGAGAAGCACGGCCAGGGCAGCTGCTCGCCGTAAGCCTGGCACGTCGGCAAGACGGTCCCGAGTCACGCAGGACCGCCTTGGCTTCACCCTTCACGCAGGACGGTGAGCGGTGAGGCATCAAGTGCGCGGCGAGTGCCGAGCACACCCGCGCAGCCTACCAACAGCGCGCCTGCGACGGGCATGAGCAGCAACCACGGGTGCGGGCTCCAGGGCAGTGCGAAAGCGTAGTGATACAACACCAAGGTAATCAGCTCGCACCCTAGCGCCGCCAGCAAACCGCTCAAAGCCCCCAGCAAGCCGAATTCGATGCGCCGTGTCTTGACCAGCAACTGGCGTTGGGCTCCCAGGGCACGCAAGAGCGCACCTTGGCGAATGCGCTCATCCAAGGTGGCTTGAAGGCCTGCGAACAAAACGGCCAATCCCGCGGCCAGTACGAACAGCAGCACATACTCTACTGCCAGCGTGACCTGGGCAAGTATGCTGCGCAATTGGGCGAGCAATGCATCGACCTGGAGGATGGTCACCGCAGGAAATGCGCGTGACAGGGCGACGATCTCCTGATCATGCCCGGGGGCGAGGTAAAAACTCG
Organism: Pseudomonas sp. UBA5568; assembly: GCF_002425525.1. Lineage (NCBI taxonomy): Bacteria > Pseudomonadati > Pseudomonadota > Gammaproteobacteria > Pseudomonadales > Pseudomonadaceae > Pseudomonas > Pseudomonas sp. UBA5568. The sequence goes on from NZ_DIMK01000048.1 coordinate 30,190, forward strand.
TCAGATAGGTCGTAGGCAGCCCTTGCAATGTGCCGGGTTGGAAGATCATGTAGAAGTTGGGCTGGAAGCTGTCCCAATGCACGCTGCGCAGGCTGATCACCTTGGCCTGACGTTGCTGGCCACCAATATCGAACGTGAGTGTGTCGCCCAACTTCAGCTGAAGACTTTCGGCGAGCTGGGCCTCTACCGATACGCCAGGTACCTCGACATCGGTTGGTGACCCTTGCCACCAATGGCCACCGGTCAATTGGTTGCCGTCAGGCAACTGCGCCGCCCACGTCAGGCTCAGGTCACGTTGCACGGCGCGTTCGCCTGCGGAGTCCTTCGTGACGATCTGTTGAACGGGCTGCTGGTTGATCTCGATCAGCCGCCCCGGGGTGACCGGGTACAGAGGAGCAGCAGCGGCGTTGATCTGTTTGAGCTGTTGGGCGAAGCGATCCTGATCGTCAGGCAGAATATTGAGTGCGAAATAATTCGGGGCGTCTTCAGGCAGCTGTGCCTGCCAGGTGTCGAGCAGCTCTGCACGCAGCAGCGCGACCAGGCCCATGGCCAGCAGGATCAGCCCGAAGGCCAGGGCCTGCCCAGCGGCGGCCGTGGGGTGGCGAAGCAGCTGGCCCAGCCCTAGCCGCCAGGCCAACGGCGCCCCTGACAGGAGCCGACGCAGACTACGCAAACCCAGCCACAGCAACCCGCCCAGGACCAGGGCCGCCGCCAGGCCACCTGCCAGGAGTGCGAAGGTCAGCAGCAGGTCAAGGCTTAGCCGCCACATGATAAGACCCAGGGCGAACAAGGCTGCACCGTAGACCAGCCAGCTGCTGGGAGGGACAGGGAGCAAGTCACGACGCAACACCCGCAACGGGGGCACTTTACCCAAAGCTGCAATCGGCGGCAGGGCAAAGCCTGTCAGCGCGACCAGGCCCGTGGCGATTCCAGCCAAGGCCGGCCACAGGCTGCCTGGCGGTACGTCGCTGGGCAGTAATCCGTGCAGCAGCTCGAACAAACCCAGCTGCGCGAGCCAGCCTACTGCGGCCCCCACGATCGCCGCTGCAAACCCGAGCATGGCCAGCTGCAAACTGTACAGGAGCAGTGCCTGGCGCCGCGACAGTCCCAGGCAACGAAGCAGGGCGCTGGCGTCCAGGCGCCTGGCGGCATAGCGGCTGGCAGACAGCGCCACGGCGACACCGGCCAGCAATACTGCAACGAGGCTGGCAAGGTTCAGGTAGCGCTCGGCTTTGCCCAGTGCGCCGCCGATTTGCTGGTTGCCATCGCGGGTGTCGCGCAACCGCTGGCTGGCCGAAAGCGTGTTATCGACGCTGGCACGGTATTGCGCCAATGCCGCGGCAGGGCCGCTCCACAGGTCACGGTAAGTCACGCGGCTGCCGGGTTGTATCACACCGGTCGCCGGCAGGTCCGCCAGGTTCATCATCACCCGTGGGGTCAGGCTGTAGAAGTTGTTCGCCCGATCCGGTTCATAGGTCAGCACGCGGCTCATGCGCAGGGTCTTCATGCCCACATCGATGCTGTCGCCGATGTTCATACCCAATGCCGCCAGCAGCCGGGGCTCTACCCACACCTCGCCGGCTGCCGGCCCGCCGCCTGGGTTTTCCTCGGCATAAGGCTCGGCGGCGCTGCGCACCTGGCCACGCAGTGGATAGGCGTTATCGGCGGCCTTTACCCCCGCGAGCTGGATACCGTTATCTGCGCCGACCACGCTGGTGAATTCGACCACTTGGGCGTGATGCAGCCCCAAGGCCTTGCCTACCGTAATTTGTGACGCCGCCGCTGGGGCGCTGCCTTGCAGCACCAGGTCGGCGCCCAGAAACTCACTGGCGCGCAATTGCATGGCGCCATTGAGCCGTGCGCCAAAATACCCGATGGCAGTACTGGCCGCTACGGCGACCAGGAGCGAGAAGAACAACACCCGAACTTCACTGGCCCTGAGATCACGCAGCAGCTGCCGCCAGGCCAGCCCCAGCAGGCGCGACGCCGGCATGCCCTTCATCCGGCCTCCAGGGGGCTGACCAACTGGCCCGCGTCCAGGCGGATATGACGGTGACAACGGTGCGCCAGTCGCTCGTCGTGGGTTACCAGGACCAACGTGGTTCCGCGCTCCTGATTCAACTCGAACAGCAGGTCGCTGATACGCTCGCCCGTGTGGCTGTCGAGGTTGCCCGTCGGTTCGTCGGCAAACAGCACGGCGGGCTGAGCGGCGAAGGCTCGGGCTAGGGCCACCCGCTGTTGCTCACCGCCCGACAGTTGCCGCGGCGTATGGCTCAGCCGTTGCCCTAGGCCTACGCGTTCGAGCAAAGCGCGCGCGTGATCGCGCGCGTCTGCGCGGCCATGCAGTTCCAGCGGCAACATCACGTTTTCCAGTGCATTGAGGCTGTCGAGCAACTGGAACGACTGGAACACGAAGCCCACGTGCTCGGCCCGGATGCGCGCCCGCTGGTCCTCATCGAGCGCGCCAAGGTCGTGCCCGGCGAGCGTCACCGAACCTTCGCTGGGCTGATCAAGCCCGGCCAGCAGCCCAAGCAGGGTCGACTTGCCTGAACCTGAGGCGCCGACGATGGCAAGGCTGTCCCCCGCGGCCAGCTCCAGCGATAGGGGGTGCAGGATGGTGAGTTCACCTTCCGCGCTGGTGACCACTTTGCTAAGGTGCTGCGCAACGAGCATGCTGGGGCCCATGGAGAATCCGATGCGAATGTGGTTGATGAGTGCCGGCCTGGCCCTGTATTGCCTGGCCCAGAGCGCGACTGCGGGAACGGTGCTGATTGTCGGTGATAGTATCAGCGCAGGTTTTGGCCTGGATACCCGCTACGGGTGGGCATCCTTGTTGCAGACCCGCCTGCGCCAGGAAGGTTTCGACGACAAAGTGGTCAACGCGTCGATCAGTGGCGACACCAGCGCCGGCGGGCAAGCGCGGCTGCCTGCGTTGCTGGCGGCGCACAAGCCGGCGGTGGTGGTGCTGGAGTTGGGAGGCAACGATGGGTTGCGCGGGCAGCCGCCAGCGCAATTGCGACAAAACCTTGCCTCAATGGTCGATCAGTCGCGCCAGGCAGGTGCCAAGGTGCTGCTGTTGGGCATGCAGCTGCCTCCCAACTATGGTGTTCGCTATACCACGGCCTTTGCCAAGGTGTACGAGGAGCTGGCCAAGGACAAGCAGGTGGCCCTGGTGCCCTTTTTCCTGGAAGGGGTAGGGGGCGTTCCTGAGTTGATGCAGGCCGACGGCATCCATCCCGCCCAGGGCGCCCAGCAGCGGCTGCTGGAAAATGCCTGGCCGGTGCTTAAACCGTTGCTCTGACGCTTTAAACGGGGGCGGGTTTGGGCTAATGTTGCGCCCCCCGTTCCGAGTACCCCCGATGCCGCGCCCTGCCTGGTCCCTTTTCGCCTACCAATTGATCGAGCCCGACGAACAGCTTGACCTGTTCGCCTGCCAGGAAAGTCGCGTTCACCTGGTCGCGCGGCAGCTCGAACTCGGCGTGCCGGTAGATAGAACATTGTGCGGGGGTTTATTGCCCGCGCACCCTCGCTGGTCCGGCGTACCACGCACCATCTATCGCGATACCCGACTGTGCGAGCTGTGCCGTGCCATTCTGGACGCGCAACGGCGGGGCATGCGGCCGATCTGGCCCCAGCTGCAGGCAGTCTAGGCGCGCACCTTTCATCATCTGTAACCGTGTCGGGCTCCGGGTGCCTCCCGCTGCTTGGGGCGGGGGTGTACAATCATGGCTTTCGTCCCACCTTCCAAAGGATTTACCGGATGTTGCCGCGCTTTCCCGCCGTCACTCGTAGCCTGTCCCTGGCCGCCTTGCTGGTAGCGGGGCCCACTGTCGCACTGGAGTTGCCACTGCCGCCACCTGGGGACGACATCGTCGGTCAGGTGCATGTGATCAAGGCCAAGTACGAGGATACATTCGCCGATATCGGTACGGCCAATGATCTGGGCTATCTGGAGATGATCGCCGCCAACCCGGGCGTCGATCCCTGGCTGCCTGGCGCCGGCACCGAAATCATCTTGCCCACGCGCTACATCCTGCCACCGGGCCCTCGCGAAGGTATCGTCATCAACCTTGCCGAATACCGCTTGTATTATTACCCCAAGGGCGAGAATGTCGTGCACACCTTCCCGCTGGGGATCGGTCGCGAAGGCTGGGGCTCGCCAATTGCCAATACCAAGATCATCGCCAAGACGCCAAACCCTACCTGGACGCCGCCGGCGTCGATTCGGGCCGAACATGCGGCCGATGGCGACATCTTGCCTGCCGTGGTTCCGGCCGGCCCGGACAACCCGCTCGGGCCCTTCAAGTTCACCCTGGGCGTACCAGGTTATCTGATCCACGGCTCAAACAAGAAATTCGGGATTGGCATGCGTACCAGCCATGGCTGCTTCCGCATGCTCAACAACAATGTGCTGGAACTGTCGGGCATGGTGCCAGTGGGTACGCCGGTTCGCATCATCAACGAACCGTACAAGTTCGGGATGAGCGGGGGCAAGGTATACCTCGAAGCCCATACGCCGCTGGATGATCAGGGCAATCCGTCGGTGGTCGACAAGCATACGGCGGTCATCAACGCGTTGCTCAAGCGCGAAGACCTGGCCAATAACCTGCGCATGAACTGGGACATGGTCCGCGATGTCGTGGCGGCTGAAGACGGTATGCCGGTGGAGATTGCCGTGCCCGTCGACAATCAGGGCGCCACACCCATGGTCTCGACGCTTCCAGAGGAGATGCAGTAACCCGCTGTGCGAACGGCGTTGCCAAGGCGCACCAGGCGTCTTGGGCGGCGCATCGCGCCAACGTGCGATTTCGAAACCAAAAAAAAGCCGACCCCCAAGGGGGTCGGCTTGATAACAGCCCCGAAGGACTATTATTTGCGGCTGGCTTTGTCCAGCATGCGCAGTGCGCGCTCATTGGCTTCGTCAGCGGTCTGCTGAGCTTTCTGAGCGGCTGCCAGTGCGTCGTCAGCCTTGCGGTAGGCTTCATCGGCACGAGCTTGTGCGCGGGCTGCTGCGTCTTCGGTTGCAGTCAGGCGAGCTTCGGTTTCTTTGGAGACGCTGCTGCAACCGGTAGCCAGAACTGCGGCCAGAGCCAGAGCAGAGAATTTCAGAACGTTGTTCATCGTGTTCCCCTTCAAGGACTTTCTATTAATGAGCCATCTCTCAGAAAAGAGAAACTGGCCGGCGTACATAGTACCCATTACTTGTAGTAAGTAAACTGACTGAACGCAAGAACTGCAAAAAAAAACAGTGCGCAGTGTCTGCGCCCACACTGGCCAGTGGCTCCCAGCCCCGAGGCAGCGGTGCAACACGACACTAACGGCAACTTTCGTGTTGAACTAAGGGTGACTTCTACTGTCTTTGTGCGTCTTAGTCGTACATCATTTGTCGGCAAAGCTAACGTCACACTTAACAGCGTAAGCGGTTGGTAGCTTGCATTCATTCAAAGCGCTTCACTTGAGCAATCCATGGGTATGCGCCTAGTATGTGGGTTTACAGAAAGCCCGAACGAACGCAGACGTCCAGCGGTCCAACGCGCAATAGATGATGCATGTGCCAAGTGTGCCGGGTATTGACCATCGATCAGGCTAAGGGTCTGCCGGAAAGGCCCGCAAGGAGTAGTGATGAGCGAAGCGCTGACCATCCACCATGACCAGGCGGGTCATCAGTTCGAGACCAACGTGGACGGTCATCGTGCCTACCTCACCTACATGGACTTGGGTAAGCAGACGCTGGACATCTACCGCACGTTCGTACCCAACGCCTTGCGTGGACGTGGGATCGCCGCTGCCCTGACCGAGCGCGCGCTGCAGTATGCCGAGCAGATGGGCTACACGGTGATACCCTCGTGCTCGTACGTGGAACGTTACATGGAGCGTCAGCAGCGTCACGCCAGCAAGGTGTGACCACTGCTTCGGGCAACGGGGCCTGGATGGCCCCTTGAGGTCTCAGGCGCGATTGCGCTGAGGCAGTACGTCCTTCAACTTCGTGCGCATGCTGCGCAACGTCTTCTCAGTCGCTGACCAGTCGATGCAGGCGTCCGTCACGGAGACGCCATACTGCAACTGCGACAAGTCCTTGGGAATGGACTGGCAGCCCCAGTTCAGATGGCTCTCGACCATCAACCCGATAATCGATTGGTTGCCCTCCAGAATCTGGTTCGCCACGTTTTCCATCACCAGCGGTTGCAATGCCGGATCCTTGTTGGAGTTGGCATGGCTGCAGTCGACCATGATGTTGGCCTTGATCTTGGCCTTGGCCAGGTCCTGTTCGCACAGGGCGACACTGACCGAGTCGTAATTGGGTTTACCATTGCCGCCGCGAAGCACGACATGCCCGTAGGGGTTGCCCTTGGTGGTCACGATGGAAACGCCACCTTCCTGGTTGATCCCAAGGAACCTGTGCGGCTTGGACACCGACTGCAGGGCGTTGATGGCGACGGTCAAGCCACCGTCGGTACCGTTCTTGAAGCCGACAGCCGACGACAGGCCCGAGGCCATTTCGCGGTGGGTCTGCGACTCGGTGGTACGTGCACCGATGGCTGACCAGCTGATCAGGTCCTGCAGGTACTGAGGGGAAATCGGGTCCAGTGCCTCAGTGGCTGTGGGCAGCCCCATTTCGGCGAGGTCCAGCAGCAGCTTGCGACCGATGTGCAAGCCATCCTGAATCTTGAAGGAGTCGTCCAGATAGGGGTCGTTGATCAGGCCTTTCCAGCCCACAGTGGTACGCGGCTTCTCGAAATACACACGCATGACCAGGTACAACGTGTCCGACACTTCTTCGGCCAGGGCCTTAAGGCGCTCTGCGTACTCATGCGCGGCCTTGATGTCGTGGATGGAGCAAGGGCCGACCACGACGAACAGGCGGTGATCCTTGCCATCGAGAATATTGCGCACCACGTCACGGCCAGCAGTCACGGTCTGCAGGGCCTGGGCGCTAAGGGGAATTTCCTTCTTGAGCTGGTCGGGGGTGATCAGCGTCTCGTTGGATGCAACGTTCAAGTCATCGATCGGTAAATCAGCCATCGTGTTACTCGTCAGGTCACGGGTGCCGGCCGCCAGCTATCCCCGTGCGGCCCAGCAGCAAGAATAATCGCAGCGGGGAGCCGAACCTTAGCGCGTTAGCGTTTGCGCCACAATGGGCATTGCCCCGCGCAGACGGGGTTTTTCCGGGTGGCGGGGTGGACAGCGAACATTGACCTGCGCGAAGGTGCTTGACCGGTGTGAAAACAGCCTGACATGAGAAGGAGAACCGCATGCGCGCGCGCAACCCCCGGATTGGCATCATCGGCAGTGGCGCCATAGGCGGCTTTTACGGGCTGTTGCTGGCAAAGGCCGGCTTCGATGTGCACTTTTTGCTCAGAAGCGAGTACGAAGCGGTCCGTCAGCATGGGCTGACCGTACACAGTGCTGTCCATGGGCAGCTGCATGGCAACGTGAATTGCTACGCCGACGCCGCGCAAATGCCGCCGTGCGATTGGCTATTGATAGGTGCCTAAGCCACTGGCAACCCTCAACTGGCACCGCTGATCGTGCAGGCCGCTGCACCGGATGCGAACGTGGTCCTGCTGCAGAACGGACTGGATGTCGAAGCGCAACTGCGCCCGTTGCTTCGTGCTGACATGCACTTGCTTGGCGGGTTGTGCTTCGTCTGCGCCGACCGCCAGGCGCCCGGCGTGATTCGCCATCAGGCGTTAGGCACCGTGAACCTGGGTTACCACAGCGGCCCCAGTAGCGATGGCGGACGCCGCCTGGTGGAGCAGGGGGTTTCATTGTTCCAGGCTGCGGGGGTGAATGCCGTCGGCATGCCTGATCTGGCTGGCGCACGGTGGCAGAAGCTGGTCTGGAACGTCCCATTCAACGGCTTGTCAGTGCTGCTCGATGCCAGCACGGCCCAGCTGCTGGGCGACAGCCATGCTCGCACGCTGGTGCAAGCCTTGATGGAGGAGGTGATAGGGGGCGCCGCCACTTGTGGTCATGCCATGCCCGCAGGCTACGCCCAGCAGCTGCTGAGCATGACCGAGCGCATGCCGGATTACTGGCCCAGCATGTACCACGACCATGTTCACCATCGGCCGCTCGAAATAGAAGCCATCTATGCAGCACCTCTGGCCCGCGTCCAGGCGGCAGGTTGCCATTTGCCCCGCATGGAGATGTTGTACCAGTCGCTGACGTACCTCGGTAAACGCAGTGAAGGGACCATGCGCTAGGCGCAGTCATGCATCAGCCTGGGCAAGCGAGGCGCTGATGCGCTGCTAAGCTCAAGCTTGCCCTGCCGCCATGGCAGTCGAGGAGGTCGAATGATCCGCTCTCTGCTGTACGCCACAGACCTCGGCGTCTATGCGCCATTCGTGATGCAGCATGCGCTTGCGTTGGCGCGCACATTCGGTGCCGAGTTGTACGTGATTCATGCGGTCGAACCGATGGGCCAGTTTGCTGAATCCCTCCTGCAAAGTTACCTGGATGAACACACCCTTGATCAGCTGCACAGCCAGGGCGTAGGCACGGTAATGGCCAACATCGAGCAGCGTGTACTGGAAAATTTTCGAGAAGAGCTGGGGGAGCAAGCCGATCTGGCAGTGCTCAAGGCGGTACGCGTACGCCAGGGCGACCCTGCGCAAGTGATCCTGGATCAGGCGCAGCGTCTGAGCGCCGACTTGCTTGTCTTCGGCAGCCACAGCGCCGGGGCCGGCGTGGACGTGCCCTTGGGTAGGACCGCGGTCAGACTGCTACAGCTTTCGCCGGTGCCGGTCTACATGGTCCCTTTGGCACAGCATTTAGGTCGTAGGAAGGCCTGAATTACGCTGTAGGCATATTCCAAGCTGTGTAACAAAATAGTTCTAGATTTATTGCGATTACCACTAATATAGTTATATATCGTCGCTGCCCGCTGCCGCTGACCCATGCTGAACTGAGGGAAACCTATGAAGCTTCAACAACTGCGCTACATCTGGGAAGTAGCGCACCATGACCTCAACGTCTCCGCGACAGCGCAAAGCCTGTATACCTCGCAGCCGGGGATCAGCAAGCAGATTCGCCTGCTCGAAGACGAACTGGGCGTCGAGGTATTTGCTCGCAGCGGCAAGCATCTGACGCGTGTCACCCCGGCTGGAGAGCGCATCATCAACACCGCTGGCGAGATCCTGCGCAAGGTCGAAAGTATCAAGCAGATCGCCCAGGAGTTCTCCAACGAGAAGAAGGGCACGCTCTCCATCGCCACTACTCATACCCAGGCTCGCTACGCCTTGCCTCCGGTGATCAGTGGCTTCATCAAGCAGTACCCGGAAGTGTCCCTGCACATGCATCAGGGCTCCCCGATGCAGATCGCCGAGATGGCCGCCGACGGTACGGTGGATTTCGCCATCGCCACAGAAGCGCTCGAGCTGTTCGGCGACCTGATCATGATGCCGTGCTACAAGTGGAACCGTTGCGTGGTAGTTCCACAGGGCCACTCATTGGCGAAGCTGCCCAAGCTGACCCTTGAAGCGGTGGCCGAGTACCCCATCGTTACCTATGTGTTCGGCTTCACCGGGCGCTCCAAGCTGGATGAAGCCTTCAGCAACCGTGGCTTGACGCCCAAGGTGGTGTTCACGGCGGCGGACGCGGACGTGATCAAGACGTATGTCCGTCTCGGTCTGGGCGTGGGTATCGTTGCGGGCATGGCGGTCGACGCCAAGCTGGACGGTGATCTGGTGGCCCTGGACGCCAGCGAACTGTTCGAGGCCAGTATCACCAAGATCGGCTTCCGGCGTGGCACTTTCCTGCGTGGGTTCATGTGCGACTTCATCGAGAAGTTTGCGCCGCACCTGACCCGTGAAGTGATGGCCAAGGCCATTCAGTGTCACAACAAGCAGGAGCTTGAGGCCCTGTTCGAAGGTGTCGAGCTACCGGTGCACTGATGCTTGGATGCCAGGGCCGTCAAGCGGCCCTTTTACTGATGCCGCCCGCGTTTCAAGCCTTGGTAATCAGATTGCCGGCGTGCAAGCCGCATTCCTTCTGGGTCGATTCCTCCCACCACCAGCGACCTTCGCGCTCGTGCTGATTGGGTAGCACAGGGCGCGTGCAGGGCTCGCAACCGATGCTGATGAAACCGCGCTCATGCAGGCTGTTGTAGGGCAGCTCAAGCATGCGGATATAGCCCCATACTTCTTCGCTGGTCATCTGCGCGAGGGGGTTGAACTTGTAGAGCGTGCGCTCCGGGGTGGAGAAGCCTGTGTCGACCTCAAGGGCTGCCACCTGGCTGCGCGTCCCTGGGCTCTGGTCACGGCGCTGCCCCGTCGCCCAGGCGCTGACGGTCGCAAGCTTGCGGCGCAGGGGCTCGATCTTGCGTATGCCGCAGCACTCGCCGTGACCGTCACGGTAGAAGCTGAACAGGCCTTTGTCTTTGACGAAAGGGTCGAGCTTGCTGCGGTCGGGGCTTAGGATTTCGATGGGCAAGTTATAATGCTCGCGCACCTGCTCGATGAAGCGATAGGTCTCTGGATGCAACCGTCCGGTGTCGAGGCTGAAGACCTTGACCTGCTTGTTCAGCTTCCAGGCCATGTCCACCAGCACCACATCTTCGGCACCACTGAAGGAGATCCACAGGTCGTCGCCGAAATGCTCAAAGGCGAGCTTTAGAATGTCCTGTGGGGATTTGTCCGCGTAAGCCGCTGCCAGGGCAGCGACGTCGAAAGGTTGGCTCATCAGGCGGTTTCCATCTTGGCTGTGGCGCTGGGCGCTCGTAGTGAGGCAATGGTAACAAAAAACCTACCCTGGTTGCGGGCGCGCCGAGGTGCGTCCAGCGGTTGACGGGGTAAAACCGCCTTAGATCGCCTGCAAGGTCTGCATCAGCACCCGCACCTTGGCAATCGACTCCTCGTACTCGGCCTGCCATTCAGAGTCGGCCACCACGGCGCCACCGCCCCAGCAACTGACCTGGCCGTCCTTGATCAACAGGCTGCGGATGGCGATAGAACTGTCCATCTCGCCGCGGACATCGACATACAGCAGCGATCCGCAGTAGAGCGCTCTGCGAGTGGGTTCAAGCTCATCAATGATTTGCATCGCGCGGATCTTGGGCGCGCCGGTGATCGAGCCACCAGGGAAGCTGTCGCCGATCAGGTCCAGTGCGTCCTTGTCAGCCGCCAGCGTCCCCGTCACGCTGCTGACCAGGTGGTGCACATTGGGGTAGGTTTCCAGGCTGAACAACTCAGGCACTTTGACAGAGCCAATCTCGCACGTACGGCCCAGGTCATTGCGCAACAAGTCCACGATCATCAGGTTTTCCGACCGGTCCTTGGGGCTTTGCCGTAGCTGCTCGGCATTGCGCGCGTCCTCGGCAGCATCCAGGCCCCGCGCACGGGTGCCCTTGATCGGACGGGTTTCCACATGCCCCTTGCTGACGCGGATGAAACGCTCAGGCGAGAAGCTCAACAAGGCGCTGCCATCTGCCAATTGCTGGAACCCGGAAAACGGTGTTGGGCACGCCTGGCGAAGCGCTTGATAAGCTCGCCAGGGATCGCCTTGGCAAGCAGCGCGAAACCGTTGGGTCAGGTTGATCTGGTAGCAGTCACCTGCCTGGATGTAGCGTTGAACCTGCTCGAAGGCTGCATGGTACTGCTCGGGCGCAAGGTCCCCGGTCATCGGCGCGAGCAGCTTGAAAGCCCCATTGGCCGTAGGCTCGCATTCCTCGAACAGGTGCACCAGTCGCTCACGCTCTTCACTGCCCAGGCTTGGATGGAACACCAGTTGGCTAGTACGGGTCGCGTGATCGGTCGCCAGCGCCCACGCGTACACGCCCAGTTGGGCATCCGGCAGGCCGNNCGTCCACCGCTTGGGTCGGCAGGTGTTCAAGCCGACGTCCAAAATCGTAGCTCAGGTAACCGATCAACCCACCGGCAAACGGCAGCTCGCTCTCTGGTGGCAGCTGTGCAGGTCCCAAGGCAGCCAGCGCATCGCGCAACCGTTGCAGGAAGGCGCGCCCCGTTTCGTCCGCCAGCACCTGCAGGTGCTGCACGGGCCACGCGCTTATCAGGTCGAAGCGGCCGCGCTCTGCGCCGGGGCGAGCGCTGTCGAGCAAAATGGCACCCGGCGCGTCACGCAGGCAGGAAAAGTAGGCAGCCGGGTCGGGCTGGTAGGGCAGGGCGTACAACGTACAGGTCGGCATCAGTAGGGACGGCGATGTAAAAGCGAGGACGGCGATTGTAGTCCGGCGCAGGCATTGCGCCTAGCGTCAGGGCGACATTCGCCATCTTCATCTTGCCGGGGCTGGTGGTCAGCCCCCTTCTCAGTGGCCGGGCCTGTGGCCGAATAGCCCTTGGGCCACGCGCACGCGTTGCTCGGCGTCTTCGGTCACACCCTCTTTGGCCAGTGCCTCAAGGTGCGCCTCGATCGCATGGGTGCGTTGCGTCAGGCCGCAATCGTTGGCGATCTGGATGTTCAGCCCTGGACGCGCGTTGAGCTCGAGGATCAGTGGGCCTTTCTCCTGATCCAGCACCATGTCCACGCCAATGTAGCCCAGGCCGCACAGCTCATAGCAGCCGGCTGCCAGCTTCATGAACCCGTCCCAAGTCGGCAGCTGCACGCCGTCCACTGCGTTGGTGGTATCGGGGTGCTTGCTGATGATGTTGTTCAGCCAGGTACCTCGCAGCGTCACACCCGTGGCCAGGTCCACGCCTACGCCGATGGCGCCTTGGTGCAGGTTGGCCTTGCCGCCGGACTGGCGCGTGGGCAAGCGCAGCATGGCCATGACCGGGTAGCCCATCAGGACGATGATGCGGATGTCCGGCACGCCTTCATAGCTGATGCTCTTGAAGATCTGGTCCGGGGTGACCCTGTACTCGATCAGGGCGCGGTCGCGATGGCCGCCGAGCGAGTAAAGCCCGGTGAGGATGCTGGAAATCTGGTGCTCGATTTCTTCATGGCTGATGATCTTGCCGGACACCGTCCGATAGCGGTCTTCGAAACGGTCGGCGATGACCATGATGCCATCACCCCCGGCACCCTGAGCTGGCTTGATCACGAAGTCGCTGCGCCCGCCGATGATCTCGTCGAGCTTCTCGATCTGCTTTTCAGTCTCGATGACACCGTACATTTCCGGCACGTGGATGCCGGCTGCCAGCGCGCGCTCTTTGGTGATGATCTTGTCGTCGACGATCGGGTACAGGTGGCGCTTGTTGTACTTGAGTACATAGTCTGCATTGCGCCGATTGATACCCATGATGCCCCGGGCCTCCAGGGCTTTCCACGTCTTGATCAGGCCGAACATCAGGCGTCCGCCTTCTTCAGGAATGCCTTGAAGCGGACCAGCTCGGTCAGGCGGTAGCCGCGGTAGCGACCCATTGCCAGCATGAAGCCCACCAGGATCAACAGTACGGCCGGGAAGGTGAACACGAAGTAGACCAGCTCCGGCACCATCATCAGCAAGTGAGCCAGAGACGCGGCGAACAAGGTGCCGATGGCCACTTTCATGGCATGACCGCCGCCGCGTTCCTCCCAGGTGATCGACAGGCGTTCGATGGTCATGGTCAGGATCACCATCGGGAACAGCGCAACCGACAAGCCGCGCTCAAGGCCCAGTTTGTGGCTGAACAGGCTGATGGCGGCGATCAACACCACGACGAATGTCAGCACCACCGAAAGGCGGGGCAGCATCTGCAGCTTCAGGTGTTCGAGGTAGGAGCGCAGCGATAGCCCAAGCGCGGTGATGACGGTGAACAGCACGATCCCGAAGCCCAGCTGTGTTTCGCGGAAGGCCAGGGCGATCAGGACCGGTGTGAAAGTGCCCAGGGTCTGGATGCCGATCAGGTTGCGCAGCACCAGAATCACCAGCACGCCGATGGGGATCATGACCATGATCATGAAGGTCTGCTGGGTCTGCAGTGGCAGCCCGTACAGGGAGTATTCGAGGAAGTCGGCGTCGGTGTTCTCGTCCGTCAGCTTGGCCAGGCGGATGGCGTTCATCTCGCTGTTGTTCATGCTGAAGGTTACGTTGGCCCGCTTGCCGCCATCGACCGTGATCAGGTTGTCATCCCCGGTCCACCACAGCAGCCGATCGTTGGGCAGGCCTTGCTCACCGGTTTCGGGGTTGAAATACAGCCAGTCATTGCCGTTGAAGCTGCGCAACCACAGTTCCGGGGTTTGTGGGGTGTCGGCCACCAGGCGGATCGTGTGCACCTTCTCCATCGGCACGTGAGCGATGGACAGCAGCAGGTCAATGACCTGCGCTTTCTTCATCGGCGAGGTATCGCCTGCCAGCAGCAGCTTGACGTTGTCGTCGTTGAGGTTGTTGACGCGCTTGATGGTTTCGCTGACGAACGTCTCGACATCAGCCGAATGCTGACGAATCGGTGCCATCAAAGCTTCGGCGGCGATTTTCTCAGGGCCTTCTACTGCAAGGCTGTCGCGGAAAGTCGGGCCCTTGACCTTGGCTTTCTCAGTGCTGTAGCGCTTGGTCAGCACCAGCCGGTAGTACAGGGTCTGATTGCCGCTGGCGCGCCGAGCGGACCAGGTGACCTTGCGGTTGCCATCGGCGCGGTTGACGCTCACACCATAGTTGTTGGAGATGAAGCTTTCGTTGAGGCTCACATAATCCCGATTCAGGGGCGGCACGAACATCTGGACCTTAACCGGGTCCTTGGTGCTGGCCACAAATTCGATCTTGGCATCGATGTTCCACAGATCGTCCGTTTCATCCTCGGTCACCGGGATGCCAAGTACGAAGATCTGATAAGCCGTGACCGCTACGCCCAGCAACACCAGGACGGTGATCAGGACTTTCAGATGGAGGGTAAGAGAGCGCATCGGAATTACTCTGCTTTGGGAGCGTCGGTGGCACAGGCAGGTTTGCCGGCCGCATATTTAAGGCTTGGGTCGACCAGGGCGTCGAAATGCTTCAAGGCCTCCGAGCCGATCAACAATGGGAACTGGAAAGCGCTGCGATCGGTGAGGTTGACTTCGATGGTGCGCGTGGCCTGGCCCATGCAGATGTCCAGCTCGATGACGGGGCGCGCGGTGTAGGCCTTGCCCGATTCGGCGTCGTAGTCGCCAGCCCTGCGCTTGATCTTGCTAACGCGCGCCAGCGGGCGTTCGATGGGATGGGAATGGGCAGCGTCAATGGCCAGATAGAAACGCACCCAGCTTTCACCATTGCGCTTGAAACGCTTGATGTCGCGGGCGCTGAGCGAGGCAGTCTTGGCCCCGGTGTCGAGCTTGGCCGCCACTTCGAGGTCGAGGTCGCCAAGGCGAGCATATTCGTTCAGACCGTACACGGTCTTGCCGGCTGCCTGGCTCAGGGCCGGCAACAGGAGGAGGCTAATCAGCAAAGCAAAGGGTGTCAGTTTCATAGTCCTGGCGCGGTATTGTGCAAGGTTCGGGGTAAGGCGACTGGCAACGGCTGCACAAGCTTCCTCGTTGATCTGCCGGCACCATGCTGGCGGGGCAGACGGGCTATCCATACTCCATCGAAGGCGCGGCATTCTATCACGCCGACGTATTGACGCCAGCGGTGCGCGATCTGACACCCTGATCGGAAGCTAGTTTCTTGGAACGGTTATTGTCGACAATCAGGGATAATGTTTTGACCAGTTCCGGCCGTTAAGCTAGATTGGTGGCAATTACTTAGTCATGGTGTCAACAATATGCAGGTGCTTTCACCCAGTGACGCTGCTGGCAACGAGGAATCGGAAACCCTGTCCGAGCATGTGTTCAGGCGGATTCAAGCGGCCATTGTGCGGGGGGACATAGCCCCAGGGAGCAAGATTTCCGAGCCGGAGCTTGCCCGCACCTATGGCATCAGCCGAGGCCCGCTGCGTGAAGCCATTCACCGCCTCGAGGGCCAGCGCCTGCTGGTTCGTGTGCCCCATGTGGGCGCACGTGTGGTTTCACTGAGCCACGCCGAACTCATCGAACTCTATGAAATCCGCGAGTCGCTCGAAGGCATGGCCTGCCGCCTGGCGGCCGAGCGCATGGGCAGGGCCGAGATCGACGAGCTGCGCCAGGTGCTGGAAACCCATGAGCGCGATGCTACCTTTCAGGCGGGCGTAGGCTACTACCAGCAGGAGGGTGACTACGATTTTCACTATCGCATCATCCAGGGCAGTGGCAACCAGACCTTGGTCAAGATGCTCTGCGGCGAGCTGTACCAACTGGTGCGCATGTACCGTATCCAGTTCTCGGCCACACCCAATCGGCCACGCCAAGCTTTCGCCGAGCACCACCGCATCCTGGACGCGATCGCCGAGGGTGACGGCGAGTTGGCCGAGCTGTTGATGCGCCGTCACATCGCTGCGTCCAAACGCAACATCGAGCGCCATTACCAAGGCGACCACACCCCCAGCACACGAGGTGAAAAATGACCGTCAAGAGCACCCCAGGCCAGCGTTTTCGCGATGCAGTGGCCGCCGAGCGCCCGCTGCAAGTCGTTGGCGCCATCAATGCCAACCACGCCTTGCTGGCCAAGCGTGCCGGCTTCAAGGCCATTTACCTGTCCGGCGGCGGTGTGGCGGCAGGCTCGCTTGGCTTGCCTGACCTGGGCATCAGTGGCCTGGACGACGTGCTGACCGACGTCAGGCGCATCACCGATGTGTGCGACCTGCCGTTGCTGGTGGACGTGGACACCGGTTTCGGCGCCTCGGCCTTCAACGTTGCCCGTACCGTGCGCGCCATGAGCAAGTTTGGCGCCGCAGCCATTCACATCGAGGATCAGGTAGGCGCCAAACGTTGTGGCCACCGTCCGAACAAGGAAATCGTCACCCAGCAGGAGATGGTCGATCGTATCAAGGCGGCGGTCGATGCCCGCACCGATGACAGCTTCGTGATCATGGCCCGTACCGATGCGCTGGCGGTCGAGGGGCTCAATGCGGCGCTGGATCGGGCGGCCGCCTGTGTCGAGGCCGGTGCGGACATGATTTTCCCCGAAGCCATCACCGAACTTGCGATGTACAAGACCTTCGCCGACCGGGTCAAGGCTCCCATCCTGGCCAACATCACCGAGTTCGGCGCCA
This sequence comes from Pseudomonas sp. UBA5568, assembly GCF_002425525.1. Taxonomy (NCBI): domain Bacteria; kingdom Pseudomonadati; phylum Pseudomonadota; class Gammaproteobacteria; order Pseudomonadales; family Pseudomonadaceae; genus Pseudomonas; species Pseudomonas sp. UBA5568. The sequence continues at coordinate 47,172 of NZ_DIMK01000048.1, forward strand.
CCCCTCTGTACACCACCGAAGAACTGGGCTCGGTCGATGTGTCGCTGGTGCTGTATCCACTGTCGGCGTTCCGCGCCATGAACAAGGCTGCCGAAAACGTCTACGCGGCCCTGCGCCGCGACGGCACGCAGAAGAACGTCATCGATACCATGCAGACACGCATGGAGCTTTACGAGGCCATTGGGTACCACGCTTTCGAGCAGCATCTCGATGCATTGTTTGCACAGAAAAAAGGCTGACCTGCCAGCTGAGCGCGCTGCAGCGCCCAGGTTCAGGGGTAAGTAAGGGTTAGCCAGCCAGCATTCCATAACAAGTTCAAGAAAGGAGAAGCACCATGGCCGAAGCAAAAGTACTCAGCGGCGCAGGCCTGCGCGGTCAGGTTGCCGGGCAGACGGCCCTGTCGACGGTCGGTCAGGCCGGCGCTGGGCTAACCTATCGGGGCTATGATGTCCGGGACCTGGCCGCCCATGCCGAATTCGAGGAGGTGGCTTACCTGTTGTTGTATGGCGAGCTGCCCTGCCAAGCCGAGCTTGCCGACTACAAGCACAAGCTCAAAGGCCTGCGCGACCTGCCGCAGGCGTTGAAAGAAGTACTGGAGCGCATCCCGCGCGACGCTCACCCGATGGACGTGATGCGCACGGGCTGCTCCGTGCTCGGAACCCTCGAGCCCGAGCTCACCTTCGATGCCCAGCGCGACAAGACCGACCGGCTCCTGGCCGTCTTCCCGGCGATCATGTGTTACTGGTACCGCTTCAGCCATCACGGCGTGCGCATCGATTGCGTCAGCGACCAAGACACCTTGGGCGGCCACTTCCTGCAGTTGCTCCATGGCAAGCCGCCCAGCGAGCTGCATGTGAAGGTGATGAACGTATCGCTCATTCTCTACGCCGAGCACGAGTTCAATGCCTCCACGTTCACCGCCCGGGTGTGTGCCTCGACCCTTTCAGACTTGTACTCCTGCGTCACCGCCGCCATCGGCTCGCTGCGCGGCCCGCTGCACGGCGGTGCCAACGAGGCGGCCATGGAGCTGATCGAGCGCTTCCAGAGCCCGCAGCAAGCGTCGACCGAGTTGCTGCACATGCTCGAGCGCAAGGACAAGATCATGGGGTTTGGCCATGCCATCTACAAAGAGTCCGACCCGCGTAACGAGGTGATCAAAGGCTGGTCCAAGCGCCTTGCCGATGAAGTGGGCGACACGGTGCTGTACCCGGTGTCCGAAGCCATCGACAAGACCATGTGGGAGCAGAAGCGCTTGTTCCCCAACGCCGACTTCTACCATGCCTCGGCGTATCACTTCATGGGCATACCGACCAAGCTGTTCACCCCAATTTTCGTCTGCTCGCGGCTTACCGGCTGGGCAGCGCATGTGTTCGAGCAACGTGAGAACAATCGCATCATCCGTCCGAGCGCCGAATACACCGGCGTCGAACAGCGTCAGTTCGTGCCGATCGAGCAGCGCTGATGGGCGCCCACCCCGCGCAGGTCTTGTTGGCCTCGCGGGGTGGCCCAGCATGTCTGCCCGCACGCGCACCCTTGAACGCCATCCGTGACCGAGCCTGATAACGATATGAATACTGCCTACCGCAAAGCCTTGCCAGGCACCGACCTGGATTATTTCGATGCCCGCGCTGCCGTCGAGGCCATCAAACCCGGCGCCTATCAGGGCTTGCCCTATACCTCGCGCGTGCTGGCCGAGAACCTGGTGCGCCGCTGCAGCCCCGGCACGCTCCAGGCGTCGTTGGCCCAGCTGATAGAGCGCAAGCGCGACCTGGATTTCCCTTGGTATCCGGCCCGGGTCGTCTGTCATGACATCCTGGGTCAGACCGCGCTGGTCGACCTGGCCGGCTTGCGCGATGCCATCGCCGACAAGGGCGGTGACCCTGCCCAGGTCAACCCGGTGGTGCCCGTACAGCTGATCGTCGATCACTCACTGGCCGTCGAGTGTGGCGGCTATGATCCCCAGGCGTTCGAACGCAACAGGGCCATCGAGGATCGCCGCAACGAAGACCGCTTCCATTTCATCAACTGGACCAAGAAAGCGTTCAAGAACGTCGATGTCATCCCGCCTGGCAACGGCATCATGCACCAGATCAACCTGGAGAAGATGTCGCCCGTGGTACACAACGATCACGGCGTGGCCTACCCGGACACCTGTGTCGGCACCGACAGCCACACCCCTCATGTGGACGCATTGGGCGTGATTGCCATCGGCGTGGGAGGGCTTGAGGCCGAGAACGTCATGCTCGGGCGCGCCTCCTGGATGCGTCTGCCGGAAATCATCGGCGTCCAGCTCACCGGCAAGCTGGCGCCCAACCTGACGGCAACCGACTTGGTATTAGCCCTGACCGAATTTCTGCGCAAGCAGAAGGTGGTCGGCGCCTACCTCGAATTCCATGGAGAAGGCGCCCGTGCTCTGACGCTCGGCGATCGCGCCACCATCTCCAACATGGCTCCAGAATATGGCGCCACGGCGGCCATGTTCGCCATCGATCAACAGACCATCGACTACCTGCGCCTGACGGGCCGCGAGGAACAGCAGGTCGCACTGGTAGAGACCTACGCCAAGGCCACGGGTCTATGGGCCGACAGCTTTGCCGACGCAGTCTACGAGCGCACACTGGACTTCGATCTCTCCAGCGTAGTGCGCACCATGGCGGGCCCCTCAAACCCCCATGCCCGGGTGGCCACCAGCGAGCTGGCCGTCAAGGGGATTGCGGGTGCCTGGGAGCAGGTACCCGGGCAGATGCCGGACGGGGCGGTGATCATTGCAGCCATCACCAGCTGCACCAACACCAGCAACCCGCGCAACGTGATTGCCGCCGGGTTGCTGGCACGCAATGCCAACAGGCTGGGGCTGGCGCGCAAGCCTTGGGTCAAGTCATCGCTTGCTCCTGGATCCAGGGCTGTACAGCTGTACTTGGAAGAGGCGGGCCTGGAGGCGGAGCTCGAAGCGTTGGGCTTCGGCATCGTCGCTTTTGCTTGCACCACCTGCAATGGCATGTCCGGCGCCCTCGACCCGACCATCCAGCAGGAAATCATCGACCGGGACCTGTACACCACCGCGGTGCTGTCTGGTAACCGAAACTTCGATGGCCGTATTCACCCGTATGCCAAACAGGCATTTCTGGCGTCCCCACCCTTGGTCGTGGCCTACGCCATCGCGGGTACGATCCGTTTCGATATCGAGAAGGATGTGCTGGGTGTGGCATCGGATGGGCGGGAAATCCGCCTCAAGGATATCTGGCCCAGCGATGACGAAATCGATGCGATGGTTCGCGCTGCGGTCAAGCCCGAACAGTTCCGCAAGGTCTACATTCCCATGTTCGCCGTGGAGCAGGACCACGGGCCCAAGGTCGCGCCGCTGTACGACTGGCGTCCCATGAGCACCTACATCCGTCGCCCACCCTACTGGGAAGGCGCCTTGGCTGGGGTGCGCACCTTGCGTGGCATGCGCCCACTGGCGTTACTGCCGGACAACATCACCACCGATCACCTGTCGCCCTCCAATGCCATCATGCTCGACAGCGCAGCGGGAGAGTACCTGGCCAAAATGGGCTTGCCTGAAGAAGACTTCAATTCCTATGCCACCCACCGTGGAGATCACCTCACGGCTCAGCGCGCCACCTTCGCCAACCCCAAGCTGTTCAACGAGATGGTGCGCAACGAAGATGGCAGTGTAAGGCAGGGCTCGCTGGCACGCCTTGAGCCCGAAGGCCGAGTCATGCGCATGTGGGAAGCGATCGAGACCTACATGCAGCGTAAGCAGCCGCTGATCATCGTGGCCGGTGCCGATTACGGCCAGGGCTCTTCACGCGACTGGGCTGCCAAAGGGGTTCGTCTGGCAGGCGTGGAGGCCATCGTCGCCGAGGGGTTTGAGCGCATCCACCGCACGAACCTGGTGGGTATGGGCGTCTTGCCCCTCGAATTCATGCCAGGTACAGACCGTAAGGTACTGGGCCTGGATGGCAGCGAAACCTATGACGTGATCGGCACCCGTACACCGCGCGCCACCCTGACCCTGGTGGTTACCCGTCGCAACGGAGAGCGTTTTGACGTACCGGTGACCTGTCGCCTGGATACGGCCGAAGAGGTGTCGATCTACGAAGCGGGCGGTGTGTTGCAACGTTTTGCCCAGGACTTCCTCGAAGCGACCGTTTAACGCGACGTGGCCGCATTGCGGCCCTAGGCGCCCGCCCTGGCTCGGGCCCATCCAAGAGGCTTCAATTAATGGCACATGCACCTCAAATCAAGATTCCGGCCACTTATATCCGTGGCGGCACCAGCAAAGGCGTGTTCTTCCGTTTGCAAGATCTGCCGGAACAAGCGCAAACGCCAGGTCCGGCACGCGATGCCTTGCTGCTGCGGGTAATCGGCAGCCCCGACCCCTATGGCAAGCAGATCGACGGCATGGGCGGGGCAACGTCCAGCACCAGCAAGGTCGTGATCCTGTCCGCCAGCGAGCGGCCTGATCATGATGTGGACTACCTGTTCGGCCAGGTCAGTATCGACAAGCCTTTCGTGGACTGGAGTGGCAATTGCGGCAACCTTTCCGCGGCAGTAGGTGCGTTCGCCATCGGCAGTGGCCTGGTAGACCCCACGCAGTTAGCCGGCACCGGTGTCGCCACGGTGCGTATCTGGCAGGCCAACATCGGCAAGACCATCGTGGCTCATGTGCCGATGGACAACGGTCAGGTGCAGGAGACCGGCGACTTCGAGCTTGATGGCGTGACGTTCCCGGCCGCCGAAGTGCAGCTGGAGTTTCTTGATCCGGCTGCCGACGACGATGGAGAAGGCGGGGCGATGTTCCCTACCGGTAACCTGGTGGACGATCTGGAGGTGCCAGGGGTTGGCACCTTCAAGGCTACGTTGATCAATGCCGGTATCCCAACGGTGTTTCTCAATGCAGCCGACCTTGGCTACAGCGGTATGGAGTTGCAGGATGCCATCAATGGAGATCCGGCTGCCCTGGAGCGGTTCGAGACGATACGGGCCCATGGTGCGCTGCGCATGGGGCTGATCGAGCATGTAGAGCAGGCTGCCGCCCGCCAGCATACCCCCAAGGTGGCATTCTTGGCGCCGGCACATGCCTATCTCGCCTCAAGTGGCAAGCAGGTCAGGGCGGAAGATATCGACTTGCTGGTGCGCGCCATGTCCATGGGTAAGCTGCATCACGCGATGATGGGCACTGCTGCCGTCGCGATCGGCACGGCGGCGGCCATCCCAGGGACACTGGTAAACCTGGCTGCAGGCGGCGGTGAGCGCAGTGCAGTACGCTTCGGGCATCCATCGGGCACCCTGCGGGTTGGTGCAGAAGCACGCCTGGTCAATGGGCAGTGGTCGGTGACCAAGGCCATCATGAGTCGTAGCGCTCGCGTGTTGATGGAAGGCTGGGTGCGCGTTCCTGGTGATAGCTTCTGACAGGCGTGCTCGCCGCCGCCTGGTCACGTTCACGAAGGCGTCTGCAGGTCTTTAGCAGGTGCCCGACCGTTTGAAATGGCAAAAAAAAGCCCCGGCATCACTGCCGGGGCTTTTTTCATGCAGCCAGTCGATGGCTGCCTGGCTTACGCCTGGACCACTGGGATCTTGGCGTTGGCGGCCGCTTCGCGGAACTCGGCGATCTGGTCGAAGCTCAGGTAGCGGTAGACGTCGGCAGACATGCTGTCGATGTCCTTGGCGTACTGCATGTACTCTTCGACGGTCGGCAGCTTGCCGATGATCGAAGCCACCGCAGCCAGCTCGGCCGATGCCAGGTACACGTTGGTGGCGTCGCCCAGGCGGTTCGGGAAGTTACGGGTCGAGGTCGACACCACGGTCGAACCGGTCTGGACTCGCGCCTGGTTACCCATGCACAGGGAGCAGCCTGGCATTTCCATCCGCGCACCGGCTTTGCCGTAAATGCCGTAGTAGCCTTCTTCGGTCAGCTGGTGTGCATCCATCTTGGTCGGCGGGGCCAGCCACAGACGGGTCGGAATACCGCCCTTGACCTTTTCCAGCAGCTTGCCAGCGGCGCGGAAGTGGCCAATGTTGGTCATGCACGAGCCGATGAAGACTTCGTCGATCTTCTCACCCTGTACCGAGGACAGCAAGCGAGCATCGTCCGGGTCGTTCGGGGCGCAGAGCACAGGCTCCTTGACGTCGGCCAGGTCGATTTCGATGATTTCGGCGTATTCGGCATCGGCGTCGGCCGACAGCAGTTCAGGGTTGGCCAGCCAGGCTTCCATGGCCTGGGCGCGACGCTCCAGGGTGCGTGCATCGCCGTAGCCTTCGCCGATCATCCAGCGCAGCAGGGTGATGTTGGACTTCAGGTACTCGGCAATGGCTTTTTCCGGCAGCTTGATGGTGCAACCGGCAGCCGAACGTTCAGCCGAAGCGTCCGAGAGCTCGAAGGCCTGCTCGACGGTCAGTTCGTCCAGGCCTTCGATTTCAAGGATGCGACCGGAGAAGGCGTTTTTCTTGCCCTTCTTCTCGACGGTCAGCAGGCCTTGCTGGATGGCGTAGTAAGGGATGGCGTGCACCAGGTCACGCAGGGTGATGCCAGGTTGCAGCTTGCCTTTGAAGCGCACCAGGATCGACTCTGGCATGTCCAGCGGCATGACGCCGGTGGCGGCAGCGAAGGCTACCAGGCCGGAGCCTGCAGGGAAGGAGATGCCGATCGGGAAGCGGGTGTGCGAGTCGCCACCGGTACCCACGGTATCGGGCATCAGCATGCGGTTCAGCCAGCTGTGGATGATGCCGTCCCCTGGGCGCAACGACACGCCGCCACGGGTGCGGATGAAGTCTGGCAGGGTATGGTGGGTGGTGACGTCGATTGGCTTCGGATAGGCCGCAGTGTGGCAGAACGACTGCATCACCAGGTCGGCGGAGAAGCCCAGGCAAGCCAGATCCTTGAGTTCGTCACGGGTCATGGGGCCAGTGGTGTCCTGGGAACCCACGGTGGTCATCTTCGGCTCGCAGTAGGCGCCTGGGCGAACGCCCTGGCCTTCCGGCAGGCCACACGCACGGCCGACCATCTTCTGCGCCAGAGTGAAGCCCTTGCCGGTATCGGCAGGCTGCTCTTGTTTCTTGAACAGGTCCGATGGGCCCTGGCCAAGCTCGGCACGGGCTTTTTCGGTCAGGCCGCGGCCGACGATCAGAGGGATACGGCCACCGGCACGCACTTCGTCGAGCAGCACTTCGGTCTTGAGCGCGAACGTGGTTACCAGCTCATCGCTTTCGTGACGGCGTACTTCACCTTTGAACGGGTAGACGTCGATCACGTCGCCCATGGCCAGGTCGGTGCAGTCGAACTCGATCGGCAGGGCGCCGGCGTCTTCCATGGTGTTGTAGAAGATCGGGGCGATCTTGGTGCCGAAGCAGAAACCGCCAGCACGCTTGTTTGGCACGTACGGGATATCGTCACCGAAGAACCACAGCACCGAGTTGGTGGCGGATTTGCGCGAAGAACCGGTACCCACCACGTCACCCACGTAGGCGACCGGGTAGCCCTTGGCCCTGACTGCTTCGATCTGAGCCAGCGGGCCCACCGAGCCTGGTTGCTGAGGCTCGATGCCGTCGCGGGCCATTTTCAGCATGGCCAGGGCGTGCAGCGGGATGTCAGGGCGCGACCAGGCATCTGGGGCAGGGGACAGGTCGTCGGTGTTGGTTTCGCCAGGCACCTTGAACACGGTCAGGGTGTATTTCTCGGCGATGGCCGGGCGCGAGGTGAACCACTCGCCGGCGGCCCAGGATTCCAGCACGGCCTTGGCATGAGCATTGCCGGCCTTGGCTTTTTCAGCCACGTCATGGAAGGCATCGAACATCAGCAGGGTGTGCTTGAGCTGCTCGGCCGCGACGGCGCCCAGCTCGGCGTCATCCAGCAGCACAACCAGCGTCTCGATGTTGTAGCCGCCCTGCATGGTGCCCAGCAGTTCGGTGGCGTGCTTGCGATCGATCAGCGGCGAAGTGGCTTCGCCCTTGGCGAGAGCCGAAAGGAAAGCAGCCTTGACATAGGCCGCCTCATCGACGCCAGGCGGTACGCGGTTGGTGAGCAGGTCTACGAGGAAGGCTTCTTCGCCGGCCGGCGGGTTTTTCAGCAACTCGACCAGGCCTGCAGTTTGTTCGGCGTTCAGCGGCTGGGGCACGATACCCAGCGCGGCGCGCTCTTCGATGTGTTTGCGGTAGGCTTCAAGCACAGTTATTTCCCTCATCAGTGGCCCCTTTAAGGGGTCCGGGACGCTCATCCAGCATTCCTTGCACCCATGCGCCGTCATGGCTTCTTGGGCCGCCTGGCCAGGGTCGCAAGAAATCCTTGCGGAAGCTGCTTTCAAAGTTTTACGCCTGCAGAACGAGTATCTGATGAGGGCTGGCTCGGGCCTGCGGGGATGCAGGCCCGGACCAACGTCGTTCTGCCGGATCAACTGTGCTCGTGACGCTTTGAAAACAGCTTCCAACGGACATTGTTGCCTTCGAAAAGGCCGGATGATTCTACGGTATAAATCGCTGGAAGGTAAGGCGGCGATGATGACTTTAGCGGGTGACCCTGGTTAGACAAAGGGCTAACATGGCCGCGTACTCCACCTTCAAGCCGTTGTATTTCATGTCCAACAAGTCCATCAAAACGCCCTGCGTCGGCCTGTGTTCCACGGTTTATGGGGACACCGTATGCCGGGGATGCAAGCGTTTCCACCATGAGGTCATCCACTGGAATGGCTACGACGATGCGCAGAAACGCGCGGTTTGGTTACGCCTGGAGCAACTGCTGGTTCAGGTGATGATGGCCAAGCTTGAGGTGTTCGACAAAGGCGTGCTGCGCCAGCAACTGGAGCAGCGTGCCATACGGTATGTCGAGCAGCAGTCCGAGTACTGCTGGGCCTACCAGCTCATTGCCAGGGGCGCGCGCATGATTCGGGATTTGGAGGCCTACGGCATGGCCTTGCTGCCCGAGTTCCGCGACTGGGAACTGCCGCAACTGCGCGATGCGATTGATCGTGAGTTCTTTCTGTTGTCAGAGGCGCATTACCAGCGCTACATCGCGCCATCGTTTCTCAACAGCGCGTTGGAGTAGTCGTCTTCTCCTCTACTTCGCTGTTTGGCCCTCCACTAGCGTCGAGCTTGCGATTCAAGGGGGACCTCGGTCAGTGCCAGCGGGGGTGAACTCAGGTCGATCGATTCGACATTCTTGATGTAGAGCGCTTCCTTCTGCAATGCGCGGCCGGCGTTGCTTAGCGTTTAGCTCACATTGCGACCCAAGAGTGAGCCATCATGGCCGACTACATTTATCATCCTGAACTCTCGTTTCTTGCCCGCTGCTGGTGGCAGTTGACCGACGAGCTGATTCAGCCGGATCGATGGTGGGACTACCAGGACAAGCTTGCCCCTATGTGGCTTCACGTCGGCGGGGCCGGTATCCACAACGATCATTGGTATAACTACTGGCGAGCTGAGCCCGAGGGAAAGGGGCCACTGCAACTGGCGCCAGAGGACTACACCAAGGACGGTCACCGGTATGGCGAGCTGTTCTGGTTCGGTGCCTACGTTGCTGCCTCAGGGGAGGATGGGGCGAAGTTGTGCTACGAAATCCGGCCTTACGACAGCGGGTGGCGGCCGTTGAACCGTATCCTCTACAACAATCCCTCTACGGTGTCGGGGTACGTTGCGGTCAAACGCGAGAATGAGCCAAGCGCCGGGCAGCCGCGTCTTTCCAATCCCACCCATTTATGGTCGGTGCAGGCGATGAACTACGCCGGTATCAAGCGCGGTGCGCGAATGTGCAACCTGATTCTGGAGAATGCCCAAGGGCATCGCGTAAGGCGCTATAAAGAAGCTGACGCATCGCTCATCAATACCGTACGCGGCGAGCCTGGCCGGATAGCACTGGAGATTCTCGACTATGGTCATCAGGCTCGCGAGTGGGCTTGGGGAACGGCGCTGGAAAAGGCGCGTGCCAGGTACAGATTTCAGCCTCAATACAGCTTCATTGGACGTGCCTGGTGGCGGCCTGACGGTGAATCAACCGCAGGAGGCCTGGTAACGGCAAGGTTCGACGAAGGCAGTGAGTGGTCTCCCAGAGCTGGGCTAGTGGTCGAGAAGAATGATTTCTTTGGGAATCGCTGGAACATCGCCGAATTTCGCATGGCATGCGACCACTTTTGGTTTGCCGCCTACAGCGATGGGAACAGCCATGTCTATGAGCTATGGCCGCTCGACAGTCACGGCAGGCGCCTCGACTTTACCCTAAGAGAGCAGCGCGGTTGGACGACAAGCCTGGCCAAGCGCTGGACCAGCCAGCGAGCGCTTCCGGACTTTCTCTGGAAGCTCGAAGGACTTGATCCCAAAACCTTGGACGAAGGTACATCTGTCCTCAATGTGCAGTTGCAGCACTTGAGCGGCGGACCTGCGACGTTGCTGTGGCCCCAGCATGGCCGTCGGTTGATCACGGGCCAGCAAGGACAGCACGGTTCGCTAACGATTCACGTGCTGGAGACGGCTGCCCGCTGCTGATCGGGTGGAGTTGGATCGGGGCAGGTTCGCTGCTGGGCCCCCAGGACGCCGGACCAGGCAAGGCTAGGCGTTGTGGGCGTGGGCTTGGGCGTGAGCGTCAGCGCTTGACGAGCCTGCCTACGGGCTCAGTCCCCGCTGTATTCGCAACCACTGGTGCACGTCTCGTGGATACGCACCTTGGACAGTTCTGGCAGCAACGGTTTGACCTGATCCCAGATCCATTTGGCGATGACTTCGCTGGTGGGGTTTTCCAGGCCAGGGATGTCGTTCAGGTAGTTATGGTCGAGCTGCTCGTAGATAGGTTTGAACACCGCCTTAATTTCGGCGAAGTCGCGAATCCAGCCGGTATGCGGATCGAGTGGACCCGTCAGATGAAGGCCGACCTTGAACGAATGCCCATGTAGACGCCCGCATTTATGGCCTTCGGGCACATGGGGAAGGCGGTGGGCGGATTCGAACGTAAATTCTTTGAAGATTTCCACGCAGTCAAACTCTGTCTGAATCAATAATGCGCGCAGTTTACCAGCATGCCCATCACAAGGCTTGCAGTCGTTCATGCAGCCGCCCGGTGGCGACCAATTCCAGAAACTCATCGCCCAGGCGTTGGCTTTCATCGATGGCCTTGTACCAGTAGCGCTTGCGCGCCGGTGCATCGCCCATGAAGCGCTTGAAGTCGTTTCGATCGGGCAGCTTCCCGTGAGGCAGGGTTGCCAGGTAGGCCGGCGAGGGCGCCAGCAGCAGTACGTTCTGCAGGCGCCTGGCATCGCCCTTGCGCCACGGCAGGGCCTTGTCGAACCAGCCAGGGACGACCTTGTCGGTGAAGTGCGGGTAGACCACCAGGTCATCGCCCCCGTAGGGCAGGTCAAGGTGGTAGTCCAGCAGCCCGCCATCGCGGTACATACCGGAGCCGGCTCCAGGTATGTCCCGTACTCCCTCCATGACCATGGGGATCGAACCCGAGGCAAGCAGGGCATGACGCAGGTTAGCCAGGTCCAGCGGCAGGCAGCGCGTCGGGAAATCCGTCAGGGCATCAAGCGGTGGCTGGCTGCGGCTGTCGTGCAGAATCACGCGCTCGAAATGTCGGGCCAGGCGAGATCTGCCCAGCAGGTTGCTGGCGATCACCGAGCCAAGGCCCATACCCAGTCGGCCGCGATGATCGTGAGCGAGCTGGCCATGGCTTTTGACGACCAGGATGTTCAACCGGTACGCCGGGTTCGCCAGCACCTGGCCGTCACGACCCTGCAACAGGTCATCGAGCATGCGTTGGCAACTGCGCGTGATCTGGGCCGGGGTGACGCCTTTTGCAAAATCCTGCTCGGTATAGAGCACCCCTAGCCGCCGCAACCCGGCAACCGGGTCGTCAAGGCAGGCGCTTGCAAAGCGCCAGGCGCCAATCGATGCGCCGATCAGCGCGCGCGGGCGAGGGGCCGATGGCAGGAACTGGCCGAACAGCGCCAGGTCCAGGCCCTGAATGCCCAACGGTTTCGGCCCCCCTGCTGCACCTGGGAGCACGCCGACGTCGACAGCCTGCAGCCCGCGCTCTCTGATTTGGCGCAAGGCGCGATAGCCAGCCTTCAGGGTAAGGGCGGGGTACTTGACGTGTATGGCGCTCATGGTGGTCCTCTGCGGCGACGGGCGCAGCATTATAGAGTGATGCAGCAGTTCGAGGCGTGTCCGGGTGTCTGCCGGCTGCGCTATCATGCGGCCAGCTGTTTTCAGGTTGAGTTAAGGACTGCTGGTTAATGTTGATTGCGTAGACAACGTGTACAGCATTATGGAGAAACGAACGATGAAAACCTTGACTGCACTGTTCACCGCCGCTGCCCTGTCGTTGGGTGCCACTGCTGCATTCGCCAAGGATGTGCAGCCTGACGAAGTGGTCAAACTGGTCAACGACAAGACCATCAAGTCCCTGGATGAACTCAAGAAGGCCGCGATTGCCAAGCACCCGGGTTCCACCGTCAAGGACTCGGAACTTGAAGACGAATACGGCCGCTACGTGTACAAGGTCGAACTGCGCGATCCCCAGAATGTGGAGTGGGACGTGGCCTTCGATGCCAAGACCGGTGAGCTGCTGAAGGATGAGCGAGACAACTGATGAACCCACCACCACGGGCAGCGCGCTATCTGGCCCTCGCCCTGCTGGCCGCGTGCTCGCTGGCCGCTGCCCGTGACCTGGACCAGGATGAGGCACTGGCTTTGCGCCAGAAGGGCGTGATTCTACCGCTAGAACACCTGCTGGAGACGGCCATGGCCCGTCACCCAGGCGCGCGTTTGCTGGAGGCAGAGCTTGAAGAAGACGACGACCGCTATGAGTACGAGGTCGAGTTGCTGACGGTTGACGGCGTAGTACGGGAAATCAAGCTCGATGCTGCTACTGGCGCCCTGCTCAAAGATGAGGAAGATGACTGAATGCGCTTGTTGCTTGTCGAGGATAACGTCCCGTTGGCAGACGAACTCACCACGGCGCTGCAGCGTCAGGGGTACGCCGTCGACTGGCTGGCCGATGGCCGTGATGCGGTCTATCAGGGCCAGTGCGAACCGTACGACCTGATCATCCTGGACCTTGGTCTGCCAGGGTTGCCTGGCCTCGAAGTCCTGGCGCAGTGGCGTGCAGGCGGTCTACTGACACCCGTACTCATCCTGACGGCACGTGGTTCCTGGGCCGAGCGCATCGAAGGCCTGAAGACCGGCGCCGACGATTACCTCAGCAAACCTTTTCACCCCGAAGAATTGCAATTACGCATTCAGGCGCTGCTGCGCCGCGCGCGTGGACTTGCCAACCAGCCAAAGCTCGAAGCTGCCGGCTTGCATCTGGACGAGCGTCGCCAATGCGTGAGTCGCGAGGGCGTCGATATTCAGCTCACGGCTGCAGAATTTCGCCTGTTGCGCTATTTCATGTTGCATCCCCAGCAGATCTTGTCCAAAAGCCACCTGGCTGAGCACCTCTACGATGGCGAGACCGAGCGCGACTCCAACGTGCTCGAGGTTCACGTCAACCACTTGCGCCGCAAGCTTGGCCGTACGGTGATCGAGACACGGCGCGGCCAGGGCTACCTATACGCCGGGAGCGCTGCGTGAAGTCGATCCAGGCGCGGCTCAGCCTGGGCCTGATTGCCGTGCTGGTGGTAGTCGGGGTGGTACTGGCGCAGCTGACGCTATGGCTGTTCGAAGCCGGGTTGCAACGCTACCTGGAAAACGGCCTGCGCAACGAAAGCGAGAACCTGCTGGTAGCACTGGTGCGCGGGCCTGCAGGCATGCAGCTCGACGAGCAACGCATCTCGGCGGCTTATCAGCGGCCGTTTTCTGGCTACTACTTTCGCATCGACTTTGCCCAAGGCACTTGGCGTTCACGCTCCTTGTGGGACATGAACCTGCCCAAACCGTCGGCCCCTGGTCTGTCGGACCGGCACGAGCTTGGTCCTGAGGGGCAGGAGTTGCTGACGCTGCGTGCTGATTACCGGCGCCTGGGGCAGGATATATCCATCAGTGTCGCCCAAGATTACTCGCCTGTCCGCCAAGGCTTCCGGCGCCTTCAGCAAATTGGGCTGGGCATGGGCCTGGTCGCGCTGGCCCTGGTGCTGGTGCTTCAGCGCATGACCGTCACCCGCTCGCTGCGCCCACTGGAGCGGGCTCGACAGCAAATCGCCCAGTTGCAGCAGGGTCAGCGCTCCCAACTCGATGCCCAAGTACCCAGTGAGCTGGTGCCGTTGGTTGGCCAGATCAACCATTTGCTCAGCCATACCGAAGACAGCCTGCGACGCTCGCGCAATGCACTGGGCAACCTGGGCCATGCCCTGAAAACACCTCTGGCGGTACTGCTTAGCCTGGCGTCCAACGAGCGCCTGCAGGGCTTGCCTGAGGTGCGTGCACAGATGCGCGAGCAGTTGCAGCAGATCGAGCAGCGCCTGGCCCGCGAGCTCAACCGCGCACGCCTGGCAGGCGATGCGTTGCCAGGTGCGCAATTTGCCTGTGATGAGGAGTTGCCAGGGTTGCTGAGCACCTTGGGCATGATCCATGGCGAGGGCCTGGTGCTGAGCCATGCCGTGCCATCTGGCCTGCTGCTGCCCTGGGATCGCGAAGACATGCTGGAACTGCTGGGCAACCTGCTGGATAACGCCTGCAAATGGGCGGACAGTGAGGTGCACCTGGGCATCGCAACCTCCGAGGACCATTACCAGCTGTGGGTCGACGACGACGGCCCTGGCATCCCCTATCAGCAACGTGTGCAAGTGCTCGAACGGGGTTCTCGCCTTGACGAGGAAGTCGATGGGCACGGTCTGGGGCTGGGCATCGTGCGTGACATCGTCCAGGCCTGGGGTGGGCAGCTGCAACTGCTAGAAAGCCCGATGGGCGGATTGCGTGTGAATATCCAATTGCCGCGCCGTAGCCTGTGACCAGCGCTGAGTCCCACAGCGCGGCCCGGTTCCCACTTCCCAGCAGGCAAACAGCTGTACTGCAAAAAAAATGCACCACTGCCACATTTTTTTGAATTAGCCCAAATCGACGTCGCTCGGCAGAATCGCTCCTCGTAGCCTTCGCTCGTCGGCGTCCAAGACAACTGTCAATACCGCGCACCACTGGCCAAGGCTTACGGTTCCTCTTTCGTCCAGACCTATACAGAACCCGAAACGACATGCCTGCCTCGCGTACCGAACGTCTTCTGCAGTGGCTATTACCTGCCCCCATGAACATCCCTCCCACCCAATGGCTGCGTGCCGGTGTCGGCGCATTGGTCGGCCTGTTCCTGGCAGGCTGGCTCACGAGCCTGGCTTATGGCCCGGATATCGCCTTGCACCTGCTCGGGCCGTTGGCAGCCTCGGCGGTGCTGGTGTTCGCCGTTCATTCAGGCCCCCTGGCACAGCCTTGGCCAGTGCTTGGCAGCTATGCCTTGGCCGGCATCGTTGGCTTGGCAATGCGGGACGGTTTTGGTCCCGGGCTTTGGGTCGCTGCCGCCGCCCTGGGTCTGTCCATCCTGGTGATGTGCTTGCTGCGCTGCCTGCACCCGCCCGGTGGCGCAGTGGCGGTCAGTGCGGTTCTGGCCGACCCAGGGCTGACCGCCCTGGGTGACCATCTGCTGGAGCCGGTACTGCTCAACGCGCTGATTCTCGTCGCGGTGGCCATCGTCTATAACCGCTTGACCGGTGTGCGCTACCCCAAAGGCGCTGCACCGCGTAAGGATTTGCACCACACTCACGACCCGCTGCCAAGTGAGCGCGTCGGCATCCGCAGTGAAGACCTGGATCAGGCGTTGGAAGAGTTGGGCGAGTTCGTCGACGTAACCCGTGACGAGTTGGAGCGCATCATCCTCGCCACCGAGCAGCACGCCCTGCAGCGCAGCCTAGGGGGCATCACGGCGGCGTCGGTGATGTCGAAGGACGTACAGTTCGTCAGCCCTGACACCACCTTGCAGCAAGCCTGGAAGCTGCTCGACAGCCATCATGTCAAGACCCTGCCGGTGGTGCAGGACGGCGCATTGGTGGGGATCGTCAGCCTGAGCGACCTGGTAGGCCCGGCCATGCAGCAGGCGCGTTTGAGCTGGCGGGGGCTGTTCGGGCGCAAGCCCGTGCGCATGGCGCAGGTGATGAGCCGCCGGGTCGTCAGTGTCAGCAGCCAACACCCGTTGGAGCGCCTGCTGCCGCTGCTGTGCGAGCAGGGGCTGCACTGCCTGCCGGTGCTCGACGGCGACGTGCTGGTAGGGGTGGTCACCCAGACCGACCTGATCGCCGGGCTCAAGCGCCAGTTGCTCAGCAGCGCCAATGCCTCAGAGCGTCGGATCCCAGCGTTGTGACCAGTCGCTGGCCTCGGCTGCGATAAGCCGGCGCAGGATGCCAAGGGCCTGTTGCAACGCGTCGCTGTCACGCTCGCGGGCGTAGACCAGAAAAGTGGGGTAGGTAAATTCCGGCGCGTGGGGTACGCGCTCGAAGACGCCACTGTCCAAGTAAGCCTGCACCACTCGCGTGCGAAAATAGCCGCTCCCGCCCTTGTCGAGGATGAACTGCAAGGCAAGCGGCCCCAGGTTAAAGCGCAGTGCGGCGCGGGCGCAGTCGGGCAGGGCGGCGTCATGTTGCCGGCGGAACGCCTCACCCCAGTCGATGTAGATGTACGGCTCCGGCCGCTCGACCCGCCGGATCCGCACCAGCTTTTCTTCCATCAGCTGCTCCACCTGCAAGCCCGGCCCGTAGATCGGCTGGTACACCAGCGCGGCGTCAAGTACGCCCATCTCCACCTTGCGCAGCAATGATTCGCCATCGCTCACTTCGCTGTGGATGCTCTGGCCAGGAAGCTCCTGGTACAGCGCAGTGACCCAGTCGAGCATCATCGGGTTGCCAAGGCTCACCTCGCCGCCAAGGTGCAGCACCTGCTGATAGCCCGGTGGCAGGGGTAGGTCGCGTCGTGCTGCCTCCCAAGTCTGCACCAGCTGGTTGGCATACCCGACGAAGGCTTCGCCGTGGCTGGTCAGGCGGGCGCCAGTCCGGCTTCTTGTGAACAGGGTGCAGCCCAGTTGCTGCTCGAGCCGCTGCAACCTGGCAGTGACTGCTGTCTGCGACACGCACAGGCGCTCTGCAGCCGCCACCAGGCTGCCACTGCGCACGACCTCCAGAAAAGTGCGGGCCTGATCGATGTCCATTGAGGTACTCACCGTAAAAACTGGTCGCTATTCTAGTGAGTTTATCGCCGCATTGAATGGCTTTTGCCCACGCTGCAAAAATGCAGGTCAGTTAGGCCATATCGCGCCTGGCGCCTGGGTGCAGGGCATCCATACTCAGCGTTCGCCCTTCAAGAACAACAACATCGGGTCAACTCACCATGAGCTATCAGCACAGTTACGCCCAATCCATTACCGACCCCGCCGCCTTCTGGGCAGAGCAGGCGCGCTCGGTGGCGTGGTACCGCGCACCCACCGTGGTTCTCGAGAACAATGCCGATGGCACTCACCGGTGGTTTCCTGACGCACGATTGAACAGTTGTTACCTGGCTCTGGATCACCAGATCGAGCAGGGTCGGGGAGATCAGTTGGCGCTGATTTACGATTCCCCGGTGACCGGCACCCAGCAGACGCTCTCCTACCTTCAGCTTCGCGAAGAAGTCGCGCGACTGGCCGGCCTGCTGCGCCAGCTTGGGGTACAAAAAGGCGATGGCGTCATCATCTACATGCCGATGGTGCCCCAGGCCGCCATGGCCATGTTGGCTTGCGCGCGCATCGGTGCTGTTCACTCGGTAGTATTCGGCGGGTTTGCGGCCAATGAGCTGGCATTGCGTATCGATGATGCGCGCCCGGTGTTGCTGCTAACCGCTTCCTGTGGGCTGGAGTTCGAGCGCGTCATCGAGTACAAGCCGTTGGTCGATCGCGCTCTGGAACTGGCCCAGCACCGCCCGCGCAACGTGTTGGTCTGGCAACGGCCCCATGCGCAAGCGCCGTTGCAGGCAGGCCGAGACCTGGATTGGGCTCAGGCCGTCGTCGATGCTCAGCCAGTGGCGCCGGTGGAGTTGGATGCGGCAGACCCGCTGTACATCATGTACACCTCAGGAACCACCGGTAAACCCAAAGGCATCGTTCGCGAGAATGGCGGTAATGCCGTTGCGCTGCACTATGCCATGCGCACCGTCTACGGCATGCAGCCAGGCGATGTCTGGTGGGGTATCTCCGACGTGGGCTGGGTGGTGGGGCACTCGTTGATCGTGTATGGGCCGCTGATGTGCGGCTGCACGAGCGTCTTCTACGAAGGCAAGCCCATCCGCACGCCGGATGCTTCTGCCTACTGGCGCGTAGTGGAGCAGTACAAGGTCAATGCGCTGTTCTGTGCGCCCACAGCCATGCGTGCCATCCGCAAGGAGGACCCTGACGCCGAACTGCTGCGCAAGCATGACCTGAGTTCACTGCGCCAGTTGTTCCTGGCAGGCGAAAAACTCGATTCCAGTACCCATCAATGGCTGGAACGGGTAAGCGGCAAGCCGGTGCATGATCACTGGTGGCAGACCGAGACCGGCTGGCCGGTGACTGCGCCCTGCGTGGGGCTCGAGGGGAGCGCGGCAAGAGCAGGGTCGAGCAATCGTGCGGTGCCTGGGTACCACGTGCAGGTGCTGGATGACGAAGGGCATCTGGCCGGCCCCAATCACCAGGGCGCAATCGTCATCGCCCTGCCGTTGCCACCAGGCTGCAGCCAGACGTTGTGGGGCGATCACTCGCGCTATGTCCAGGCCTACTTGAGCACGTACCCTGGCTACTATCACACAGGTGACGGCGGGTATCTCGATGAAGACGGGTTCGTCTACATCATGGGTCGCACGGACGATGTGATCAACGTTTCCGGGCATCGTCTTTCTACAGGTGAGATGGAGGATCTAGTCGCGCGTCATGCTGCTGTCGCCGAGTGTGCAGTGATCGGCGTTCACGATGACATCAAAGGGCAGGTGCCATTGGCATTGGTGGTGCTCAAGGACGGCGCCGGCATCGTTGAATCGCAGCTGCTGGTCGATCTCGTGGCCAGCGTACGCGAGGAGATTGGCGCCTTGGCCTGCTTCAATCAAGTCCGATTGGTCAAGCGTCTGCCCAAGACCCGATCTGGCAAGATTCTTCGCGCGGTGCTGCGCAAGATCGCCGATGGCCAAGCGTACACGCCGCCTTCTACAGTGGACGATCCGGCAGTGCTCCAAGAAATCGAAGCGGTGCTGTCAGGGCTTGCGCGGGCAAGCTGAGAAGGCAAATCCGACCCTGCTCAGCCTTCGGCGCCTGCGGGGCCCATTTGCTGTAGCTGGCCAAGGCGACTGCGGGTGCGCATCAGGTCTGGCAGCGATCCCTCGAGACTTTCCGCCAGCGGGCGCGAGCCAATGAGGGTCAGTTGCCGATCCTGGTCGTAGAGCACGTCCACCACGTTGACGAAACGCTGCTGGGCAGCAAGCGAACACGCCTCCAAACCGTCCAGGCCCTCGATGATCCAGTGCGAGTATTGCCGAGCCAATGCCAGATAATCGATCACGGCTGTGGGCTGCTCGCACAGGTCTTCGAAGGTGAACCTGATCTGGTCGCCTTCAGCGCCCTGCACGCGTAGCAGGCGGTTGTTGACCATGAGGGTATCACCTTGGCCCTTGGGGATGTGCAGGGACTGGCGCTGCGCACCGGTCCCGGGCCAGACATAACGGCCCTGCGTAAAACGTTGCAGCGCCCGGTTGGCCGGCAGGCTTCGAAAATCCGTTTCACCGCCGACTTCCCTGATGACCATGCAACGGTTGATCAGGTCGATCACAGGCTGGAACCGCTGATGGTAAAGCGGATTGGGCAACAGCCCCTCAGGTGCGTAGTTGCTGGTGAGCACCAGCAACGTGCCCCGTGCGAACAGGGCCTCGAACAATCGAGTCAGTAGCATGGCATCACCAATATCATGCACATGAAATTCGTCGAAGCACAGGATGTCGTTTTGTCCGATCAACTCGTCGAGCGTGATGCCAATGGCATTGCCCATCGCTTGGTGGCGGTGCACGCCGTGATGCAGGCGGGCAAAGAAGTCGTGGAAGTGCCAGCGCAGTTTCGATGGGTTGGGCACCCATTGAAAAAAGCTGTCGAGTAACCAGCTTTTACCCCGACCGACCGGGCCATATAGGTACACGCCCGTCGCTTGCCCCGTCCTGTGCCGTTCAACCTGCTGGGACAGGCAGATGATGGCCTGACGTTGGCTCTCGCTAAGCGTGAAGCCGCATCGACGCGCCTTGTCATCGAAGGCGGCAGCCAAATCGTTGCTCGGCGCCACTGCACGATGACGAAGGCGCTTGCCAAGGTGGCGCAGCGGGGCAGGTAACCAGGCGGGCAATGGCTCGTTTCCTTGTAACAGACGGTAGCGAGGATCTTGCACCAGCCTGGGCTGTGTGACCAATCGAGAAAGTGACATCGACTGATCGCTTGCTGCGATAGGTCACAGCCTACGGGCAGCTCATGCTTTGAGTTGCAGCTGACTCTCGATCATGTATTTCACGGCCAACCGGCGCTCCTTGAGGCGACGAAGGTCGTCGTCCTCGAAATTGCCTGCCGAGATGGATTCGGCGGCCAGCACCTGGTTATCGATGTCGACGTATTCGTCGAGCAAACGGTCCAGGTCCTTATCGGTCTGGCGACGTTGCTGAACGATTTCGCGAGGGTAGTGCAGGTCTTGGTACAAATCGTGTGATACGGGCATGGCATCCTCCTTGGGGCATGACAGTGGCGATAACCATTGGAATGAAGGTTTGCGATTGCGTTGACGAGAAGGGGCAGGAATGCGACGAACGGTAGCGCTCAACCGCTGCTGAAGACTAACTCGCTGTTTTTTGGTAATTTTTTTATCAGAGGGCTTCCC
The DNA here is from genome assembly GCF_002425525.1 of Pseudomonas sp. UBA5568. Taxonomy (NCBI): domain Bacteria; kingdom Pseudomonadati; phylum Pseudomonadota; class Gammaproteobacteria; order Pseudomonadales; family Pseudomonadaceae; genus Pseudomonas; species Pseudomonas sp. UBA5568. Next base: position 67,982 of record NZ_DIMK01000048.1, read on the forward strand.
AAACCCAAACATTGTTGATAAAGTGCCGCGCATTCCAAGACAACAACGCGTTGTCAGTTACTTGGAATCTTCAGAGCAGCTTCAGCTGCATCCGAAACAGGGGCGTCGCCAAGCGGTAAGGCAGCAGGTTTTGATCCTGCCATGCGTTGGTTCGAATCCAGCCGCCCCTGCCATTTTTCTACATTTCTTTTTCAGTGCATGGGCTACCAGCGCTGAATTCGTCGTTTCTGCGATTCGGGATTTTTTGGCGGGTGGCCTTTGATCGAGAGGCGCATCGTGTCATGCGCCTCCTCTCAAAAGCCGCGCGGGGCGGACCATGGTGCTCTGCGTCAGGTCGCTGTACCCAGCATCTCGTTCAGTGCCCTGGCGAGTTCGTCAGCTTGTACTGGCTTTTGAATGACCAGGCTGTCGGGCAGGTCCAGCCCTTGGAGCTCTGCATAACCCGTCAGGAACACCACGCGCAGCTTGGGGTAGCGCTCTCTCGCCGCCATGGCCAGCTGAGCGCCATTGAACTCAGGCATGGCGAAATCGGTAAGAAGCAAGTCGATATCATCGTCCAGCAGTGCCAGTGCCTGCTCCCCACTGTGTGCCTGGCGAACCTGATACCCATATTGGCGCAGGACATCGCCCAGCATGTCGCGCACCAGATGGTCGTCATCCACCAGCAGCACGTTACGGTTGTAACCGCTTTCGGTGATGGTATGGGTCAATGGCAGCGGTTCCGGTTCGCTCGCGACCTGGTCCTTCACCGCAGGCAAATAGACGGCCACTTCAGTACCGCTGCCCGGTGCGGTATCAATGCGCACACCGCCGCCCGACTGCTTGGCAAACCCGAAGACCTGCGCCAGGCCCAGGCCAGAGCCCTTGCCGATATCCTTGGTGGTGAAGAACGGTTCAAAGACCTTGGCCAGTACCTCTTCGCTCATGCCGCACCCCGTGTCGCGAATGCTCATCATGACGTACTCGCCGGGGTCCGGATCTTCCGGGCGGCGTGGCAAGTCGTCAATGCGCGTGTTGCGCGTGGACAAGGTCAATTGCCCACCCTCCGGCATGGCATCGCGGGCGTTGATCGCAAGGTTCAGGATGATCATCTCGGTCTGGGTCGGGTCTGTAAGCGCCTGCCAGAGCGATTTGTCCAGATCCAGGCGTACGGAGACATTGCCGCCCAGGGTGCGGCGTAGCAGTTCTTCGAGGCCATCAAGCGTGCGGTTCAGGTTCAGCGGCACAGGTTCGAGCCGTTGGCGCCTGGAAAATGCCAGCAACTGCGAGGTCAGCTTGGCTCCGCGTTCACCCGCTTCCCTGATATGGGTAAGCCGGGTTCGTGCCTTCTCGACATCGGCCTTTACCAGGTCGCGCTCCAGAAAGCTCGCCCCGGTCAGGATCACGGTCAGCAAGTTGTTAAAGTCGTGGGCCACGCCCGCGGTAAGCTGGCCCACCGCCTCCAGACGCTGCATCTGTTGCAGGGCGGCCTCGATACGCTCACGCTCGCTGATTTGTTCACGCAGACGGGCGTTGGCTTCAGCCAAGCCCATTGCAGTTTCACGTTCGCTGGTAATGTCCCGCGCGACTACGTAGAGCAGGGTGTCTTCGGGTACCACGACCCATGACAGCCAGCGCTGCTGGCCGCCTGCGTGGAGAATCCGGCCCACGAAACGGGCACTGGTGCGTCCATGGGCCAGCGACGCCAGTTCGGTCAGCAGCAGTTCCTGATCCGGCTCCGGCAACAGGTGCAGCAACGAAGACTGGCTCAGGCGTTCCCGCGAAAGGCCCAGGCTGGCTTCCCAGGCCGGGTTGAGCGCCACCGGTGTCAAGTCGTGGTTGAGCACGGCCAGCAGGTCCTGGGAGAGCTCCCAGGCACGATCGCGCTCACGGGTACGTCGCTCGACACGCTCGCCGAGCATTTCATTGAGTTGGCGCAATGCCTGAGTGGCCACGCGCTGGGTGTGAACATCCTGAAGAACGCCTGAAAAACGTACGCACTTGCCGTCGACGAACTGGCTCTGGCCACTGCTCAGCACCCACCGGGGCTCCTGGCCATCGGGCGGCACGATGCGAAATTCCATGCGATAGTTGCCGCCACTGTCCGGAAGCATGGCCAGGTTGACAGCTTTGCGAACCATCTCGACGTCGTCTGGATAGATGCCAGCGTAGAACACCTCCAGGCTCATCTCGGTGTCCAGCGGCAGGCCAAACAACGCCTTGCAGCGTTCATCCCACGCCAGCAACCCCTCCTGAGGTCTCAAGTCCCAGGTCCCCATGCCCGCAGCGGTGATAGCGATGCGCGCGCGGGCTTCTACCTCAGCCAAGGCCTCCTCGGCACGGCGTCTGCGCTGGCGCTCCTGCACCTCGGTGAGAGCACGGCGCACGGCTTTGGGCAGCAGCGGCAGGTTTTTCTTGAGCACGTAATCGGTGGCGCCCAGGCGGATCATCTCTACCGCATGTTCCTCTCCGTAGATACCGGAGAGGAAAATGAAGGGCACATCAGGGGCCAGGCGCTGGGCGATCGAAAGCACTTCGGTGCCCGATGAGCCCGGCAGTACGCAATCACACAGAATCAGGTCATAGCGCCCTTCGCGAAGGGCATGCTCGACGCCGTTGTGATCGAAGACCAGGTGAGACTGGATGCGCAGCCCGCTACGCTCGAGGCGCATCAGGGTGAGCTCGGCGTCCATCGAGCTGTCTTCGACCATCAGTAGGTTCAGCGGGGTAGACTGCATCGTGGTGCAGGCCTCAGTTGCCGCGACGGTTCAAGCGCAACGAGCCGGGTGGTGGCTCGTTGAGTACTGCCCAAAAGATGCCCAGGTCGGAAATGGCGGCAACGAATTCCTTGAACTCGACGGGTTTGACCACGTAGGCGTTGACGCCCAGTTCGTAAGCGCGCAGCAGGTCGGGTTCTTCGCGGGACGAAGTCAGCATCACGGTCGGAATACTGCGCAGCTCCGGGGAGGCACGCAGCGCCTTGAGTACTTCCAGCCCATCGACTTTCGGCAGCTTGAGGTCGAGCAAGATCACGGCAGGGTTGCCGTCGTCGCGGTCAGCGTAGGCCTCGCGGCGCAACAGGTAATCCAGGGCATCTGCGCCGTCACGCAGCACGATGACTTCGTTGGCCAACTGGCTACGTTCCAGGGCCAGGAGCGTCAGCTCCAGGTCTCGAGGGTTGTCCTCGACCAGCAGGATGGGTTTTAGCATGGTAAGTGCGGTGCCTCAGTGCGTCGCGGATGGGCGCGGTAATGTGAAATGAAAACTGGCGCCTTTGTCGATCTGGCCTTCGGCCCAGACACGGCCATCGTGCCTTTCAATGATGCGGCGAACACTGGCCAGGCCAATGCCCGTGCCTTCGAAATCCTCCATGCGATGCAAACGCTGGAAGACGCCGAACAGCTTGTTGGCATAGGCCATGTCGAAGCCCACGCCATTGTCCCGGACACAGACCTCGGTCTCGGTTGGATGCTGCACGGCTGTGATCTCGATGCGGGCAGGTGTACGTCCACGGGTGTATTTGATGGCATTGGCCACCAGGTTGTTCAATGCCAGGTTGATGAATGCCGGGTCGCCGTAGGCGCGGGGCAGCTGCGCGACGTCCCAGATGATCTCACGCCCGGCATAGTCGGGTGCCAGTTCGGCGCGAATGGCTTCGACCAGCGCGTTGAGGTCCACGTCCGACATCCGCAGGGCAGAGCGACCCATCTGCGAGAAATGTAGCAAATTGTCGACCAGGTTGCCGGCAAAATGAGCAGCCTCGCCGATGTGTTGCAAGAACCGCTTGCCACGTTCACTCAGACCGGCGCCTTCCATTTCGCCGAGCAACTCCGTATAGCCCGCGATGTGGCGCAGGGGCGCACGCAGGTCGTGGGAAACACTGTACGAGAAGGCCTCGAGCTCCTTGTTGGAGCGGCGCAATTCGTTGGCCATCTGCGCCAGCTCTTCAGCCTTGCGCAGCACGATACCCAAGACCGCAGTACGCAACTCCATGACGCCATCGATGACCAGCGGGTCCCACGGTGCGCAATAGCCATGCAGTTGCTCCTGCCAGCGTTCGAAACTATGGCGAGGTGCGAGGTTGCCTAGCGGTGCGACTTCCTTGGTGGGCTGCCCAGCCCATTGGACGCTGCGCACCTGCTCAGGCCGGAACCACAGCAGGTAGTGCGAGTGAATTTTAGAGATGGCCACTGCCAGCACGCCGCCGGCATGCTCGGCCAGTTCGGGCAGCTCGCTGACGTCACGGCGTACATTATCCGTCTGGAATACATCCTCACCTTGGCGGGCCAGCCAATGTACCAGCGCGTTGACCTGCGCCTCTGGCGGGGTGATGCCGACCCGCTCGCAGTACTCGGCTGAAATGATCGCAGCGCCTTGGGCGCCTGCAAAGGCCATGAGTACATCGGGCAAGGCGCGCAGGCCTTCGCTGACACTGTCATGGTCGGCCATGGACGAAATCATCCGCACGATGTACTGGCGAAGTTCCAGTAACTGACGGGTGCTGGCGTGGGCTTCACGGGATTCGATCTGCAACGACAGTACGCTGGCCAGCAGCTCGCAGGCGGTACGCGTGCGCAGAGCCACTGGTCTGGGTTGTGCATGATGGCACGAAATGAGCCCCCACAGCTGGCCATCCACCACGATGGACAAGGACATCGATGCCAGCGTATCCATGTTGCGCATGTATTGCAGGTGCACGGGCGATACGCTACGCAGGCTTGTGAAGCTCATGTCCAGCGGGTTGCCAGTGACTGGGTTGAGCGGCGGTAACAAGGGTGACGACTGATAATTGGCATCTTCGATGACGCGGATGCGGTTGACCCGATAGAGCTCACGCGCCTGACGCGGTATATCCGAGGCAGGGAAGCACAGGCCCAGGAAGCTGGGATAACCCGGGTCGGCAACCTCGGCCAGGACCTCACCGTTGCCGTGGGCGTCGAAGCGATAGGCCTTGACCCGTCCGAAGCCGGTCACACGCTTGAGCTGAACCACGGTCTGCTGCAGCAATTCCTCCAGGCTACCCGCTAGGTGCAGGCTGCTGACGAAGGCGCGCACCAACGGGTAGTAATCACCCTGGGCAGTCAGGTCCTCGGGGACTCTGGGTGGCTCGAGCTCGACGATCAGCACACCGTCATGCCTGTGTGCCAGCAGATGAAGCTCCTCTCGGTAAGGTGCCCTGTCGTGCAAGCGCACATCACCGATATGGAATGGAAAGGCTTCGTCTTTGGGCAGCCGCGCCAGGTGCTGGCGCATGTCGAAGCCAGCCTGGACGATCTCGTCGAAGCTGCAACCGAGCAATGTTTCGGCAGGCCTGCCCAGCCACTGCACGATGTTTTCACTGACCTGCAGGATGTGCAGATGCTCGGGATCGAGCACCAGGACAAACCCGTGAGGCTGGATGCTACCCGGCACTTGAATGGGCTCCTGAGCGCAGCGTTCGATCGCCTGGGCAAGTGTTTGGTCGGTAGTCATCGAAGAAAACGCTCCTGTCGTTTGGGACCTGCATGCCGCATGGGTCTGGGGCAGGATGGTGGCGATACACCCTATCAGAATATCGCTAGGCCTGCCTTGCTTTGGCGGTCAAAACGCATCTCGCATGTAAGCTGCCAAGCACTTTCAGGTATTGCCACAGTCGTTAGTGCTTTTTTGCTAATACCAAAAAACAGGCGTGTCGAACGGTTTGAGGGTAAGCCCGCTGCTAATCTTGAAAACAGTGTGAATGACAGGGACGCTGACGTGAACAAGCACGCGTTTGCCGCGCTCTTGGGCCTGCTGCCGCTGGGCAGTGCTCTGGCGGCAGATTTTCTGGTCGAAGTGAGGGTGTTGGTAGAGCGCGGTTGCATGCTCGTCAACCCTGCCCGGGAGGCGGGTGCACAAGCACTCGGGCGCATCGACTTTGGCGCAGTGTCACGATTGGATGGGCCGCAGGCCCCTCGAAGTGGGACGCTGTTGGGGCCCTCTGTACCCCGCCTGGCGTGTAATCCGGACACGCCTTATCAGGTACGTGTGGACGCCGGCCAGCATGGTGGGAGCGGGGCCGTGCGGTTCCTGGCTATCTCAGGCTCCGGTGCCAGACCCATTCCCTACCGGCTGTACCGGGATGCCGCCGGACGCCAGCCGTTGATGGTCGATGAGCCACAGTCATCGCGGGTCCCTGGCAGCGGCCAGGTCGACCTGCCGTTGTACGCGAGGCTGGACAAGCTGGCCTGGTCCCCTGCGGCAGGGCGGTACACCGATCTGCTCAAAGTGACGGTCACCTGGTAGGTAAACCCATGCACAAGGATGTGAAGCTGTGAACCGATCATCAATGCTGCTGCTGACGCTCGGCCCGTTGCTCATACCGGGCGGCGCGGCGCATGGCACCACCACCGGCTTCATCCAGGCGCAACTGATCATCAGTGCTGCTTGCCAGATCAGTAGTGATGAAACGCAACCTGCGACACTGGCCAACCCTGGATTGATGGATTTCGGTGCCCGCGGCCCCAACTGGGAAGAACCTGTTCGCAGCCGGGTAGATGACGTTGGCACCCAAGGCCGCTTGCAGATCAGTTGTACGCCTGAGGTGCGTGCATTCAAGGTGAGTATCAACGCTGGCATGAACGGCGATGACGGAATACGTCGCCTGAGCAATGGGCGCGAACTGATCCCGTACCAACTGGCTGTCGATCCAGCGGGCCGCAGCCACTACCCGGTCGGCCAGGCTCGGCCCTTTGTCATCAACAGCACTCGGCAAATGCCTATTCCCATTTACGGCGTGCTGGTCGCACAGCCTCGTGCGCTACCCGCTGGCCTTTATCGCGACACCCTCAGAGTGACCCTGGACTGGTAACCCATCAAGGAGATATCGATGCGAACCCACCTCTCACGCTGTATCCTCGCCGGGCTGGGCATGGCGCTGGCGTCCCAGGCGCCGGCAGCCACCGTCACAGGTACCATCAACTCGACACTGACCCTGATTGCGGCTTGTCAGGTCAACGGCAGTTCTGGCACCTCAGGCCTGAATTTCGGCAGCCTCAACTTCGGTACTCAGGATGCCTTGTTCGGTACGGCCAACGCGCAGGTACTCGGCGGCAGCGGCGGGGCACTGAGCGTGCTGTGTTCCGCGGGCACGGTGCCCGCCATTCGGGTACGCGCAGGCGCCCACGATGGCCAGTCCACCGGTGGCACCCGTGCTCTGGCAGACGGCGCCGGCAATTTCGTTCCCTATGACTTCTATACCGATGCGGGGCGCACGCAGTTGCTGGCCATCGACGGCACGATCACATTGCCGACCAGCACCGGGGTAGCGCAAACCGTCAATCTCTATGGGCAAGCGCGTGGCAAGGCCGGGTTGCCTGCGGGTGTCTATACCGACACCGTCGCCGTCGAGCTGACGTTCTGAGACATGCGCGTCTGGCGTACAGGGAGCGTTGCCGGCTGTCTGCTGATGCTGGCTGGCCCGCTGGGTGCAGCCACCACCAGTACCTTTGCGGTGAACGCGCAGGTTGTCGCCGGTTGTCTGGTCACAGGGGGCGCCACGCAGTACGGCACCCTGAACTACGGTACGCAGTCGGCCTTGTCCACGGCCGTGTTGAGTACGGCATTGGGCGGTTCGAGCGTGTCGCTGCAATGCACGCCTGGGGTCGTGTTGAGCATGAGCCTGGATGCTGGCCAGAACGCCAACGCAGGCATGCGAAACCTCAAGCGTACGGGAGGCACGCAGGTAGTGCCCTACCAGTTGTACCAGGATGCTGCATTGGCGCAGGGCATCGGCATTGGGCAGAACGTGAACGTGAGTTATGCCGACCCTGCAGCTGTAAGGTTGCCTGTCTACGGAAGGCTTCAACTACCCGGAACGGTGCCTGCCGGCACCTATACCGACGTAGTCCAGGTGACATTGACCTGGTGACCGGTCGATTCGCCAACATACCGTCCCAGGGAGGGCTACATGAGAGCACGCAGCAAATGGATCCGGGCCTTGTTACTGCTGTGCAGTGTGGGTGGCCAGCCGGCGTTGGCCGCCACGTCCGTACTGATCTGGCCCATCGACCCTGTATTGGAAGCGGGGCAGAAGGCTGGGGCGCTGTGGCTGGAGAATCGCGGCACAGTGGCGGCAAGCCTTCAAGTGCGGGTGTTTGCCTGGCGTCAAGGCCGCTTCGAGGAGCAGTTCAGCGCGCAACGTGAAATCATCGGCAGCCCTCCGGTCGCCACTGTCGCACCCGGTCAGAAGCAACTCATTCGCCTGACCCGCACCGGTGCGGCACCCGCCGGCCAGGAACAGGCCTACCGCATCATCATCGATGAGATTCCGCCAGCAGTGCCAGTGGACAAGGCCGAGGCCGGCACCACGGCCGCGATTCGCCTGCAAATGCGCTACTCGGTGCCGCTATTCGTTTACGGGGAGGGCCTCTGGGGTCGCCCGGACCCGAACGGCGAGCGCAACGAGCAGGGGGTAGGCAAGCCGCAGCTGACTTGGCAGCCGGTCATGGTTCAGGGCAAGCCGTATATCGAGTTGCGAAACACTGGCCCTGTGCATGCACGCTTGACCGATGTGGTGGTGCAGCAAGGCAACCAGGCCAAGCCTGTTGCAGAAGGACTGCTGGGCTATGTATTGCCTGGGGCCAGCATGCGCTGGCCGGCGCCGCTGACCGTGGGTGCCGGGGGGGTACTCAAGGGGCGGGTCAACGGCCAGGGTGAGGCGACCGTCATCAGCCAGGGCCGGTAAGTCACAGGCAAGTCACGGGGCCAGGGAGGGCCCGACAATGGTCAGGACCGATGCGTGAAGAGGTTCGCGACGAAGCGCCTGGGGTGTCTGGGGCTGGCCCTGGCCGGCTCAACCCTGGTGCTCGCGGACGACCTGCCGCCGCCCCCCACGGAGCTGTCGGCGGTTGCCGATGCCACCTTGTACCTGGACCTCACGGTGAACCAGATGCCTAAGGCTGAATTGGTGCCGGTGCAACAAAGAGCCGGGCGCCTTTACATAGACAGTGAGGTGCTGCGTGCAGCAGGCCTTGCGCTGCCCGGCGACCCCTCGGGCGACGTGGCGCTGGACGCCGTTGCGGGGATGCATGCCGAATATAACAGCCAGAACCAGCAACTGCTGCTGGATGTGCCCCCAGGCTGGTTGCCGGATCAGCAAGTCGGTGAGCGCACGCTTTACCCGCCTACCGATGCGCGCAGCAGCTTCGGTGCCGTGTTCAATTATGACCTGTACCTGAACGATACCGACGACAGCGGCACCTACCTCGCCGCCTGGAACGAGCTGCGCATGTTCGACAGTTGGGGCACCGTCTCCAGCACGGGCCAGTGGCGGCATTCGTTCAACGGTGTGACACGCAGTGGCACGGGTGATGGGTTCCTGCGTTACGACACCACCTGGCGCTTCACCGACGAGCAACGGTTGCTGACCTTCGAGGCCGGCGACCTGATCACTGCCGCCTTGCCCTGGAGCAGCTCGGTGCGCGTGGGTGGGCTGCAGCTGTCCAGGGACTTTGCCGCCCGGCCAGATCTTGTGACCTACCCGTTGCCCGCCTTTGCAGGCGAAGCGGCCGTGCCAACGTCCCTTGAGCTTTTCATCAATGGTTATCGAACCAGCACCACCGAATTGCAACCCGGCCCCTACACCCTGACCAACGTCCCTTTCATCAACGGTGCTGGCGAGGCAGTGGTGGTGACCACCGACACCCTGGGCCGGCAAGTCTCCACGACCCTGCCGTTCTACGTGACCAGCAACCTGTTGCAGAAAGGTCTGACTGACTACGCGGTGGCAGCCGGCAGCCTCAGGCGAGACTACGGGGTGCGCGACTTCGGTTACGGCCCAGGCGTGGCTTCGGCCAGCCTGCGCCACGGTCTGAGCGACACCTTCACGCTGGAGGCCCATGCGCAAACGGCCGAGTCCCTGATGCTCGGCGGCCTGGGGGCGAACGTGCGCTTAGGGCAGTTCGGGGTGCTCAATGCTGCGCTTGCTCAAAGCCGTTTCGAAGGTAGCCAAGGTCAGCAAACCGCCCTGGGTTATCAATACAACAGTCAACGCCTGGGGTTCAGCTACCAGCGCCTGCAACGCCATAGCGATTACGCCGACCTGACGCGCATCGATCGGCGCGACATGCAACTTAGCAGGAGCAGTGAGCAGGTGACGCTGAGTCTGAACCTCAACCAGTACGGGAATCTAGGCGCAGGTTATTTTGATGTGCGTGCAGGGGACGGCACCCGCACGCGTTTGATCAACCTCAGTTACAGCAGACCGCTATGGGGCAACAGCAGCGTTTACCTTTCTGCTAACCGAGAGGTCGGTGATCGCCAGTGGGCGATGCAGGCGCAGCTGGTGATTCCGTTCGACATGACCGGCACCCTGGCCTTGGGCATCGAACGCACCAAAGAGGGCCAGCACCAACAGCGGGTCAATTACAGCCGGGCCGTTCCAGTGGGCACCGGGGTGGGCTACAACCTCGGGTATGCCACCGGCAGCGATCGCAGGGCTTACCGCCAGGCCGATGCCACCTGGCGCCTGCAATCGGTCCAGTTGCAGGCGGGTGTCTACGGCAGCAGTGGAGAAATGACCCGTTGGGCCGATGCCAGCGGCTCGATCGTGTGGATGGACGCCGGCCTGTTCGCGGCCAACCGCATCGATGATGCGTTCGTCGTGGTCAGCACCTCCGGTTACGCTGATGTGCCCGTGCGCTACGAAAACCAGCCGGTAGGCCGCACCGACAAACGTGGGCACCTGCTTGTGCCCTATAGCAGTGCCTACTACCGGGGCAAATATGAAATAGACCCGATGGATTTGCCGCCTGACATTCTGGCACCGCAGGTGGAGCAGCGCGTTGCCGTGCGCCGCGGCAGCGGTTACCTGCTCGACTTCGAACTCAAGCAGGTGCGAGCAGCCAGCCTGGAACTGGTGGATGGCGATCAGCGACCGCTGGGCCTGGGGAGCCGCGTCAGGCACGTGCAAAGCGGCGCGCAAGCCGTGGTGGGCTGGGACGGGCTGGTCTACCTGGAAAATTTACAGCCCACCAATCGCGTGCAGGTCGAACTGGCGGGGGGAGGGCAGTGTGAGGTCGATTTCGTCATGCCAGAAAGCACAGGTTCGATCCCGTTAATCGGGCCGTTGGTGTGCAAGTGAACCGTCACCAGGCATGGCTCTGCGCAGGGTTTCTAGTATTCTGCGCAGAGCCTGCCCAGGCCAAATGCGCGTCGGTGGCCACCGCGCCAGCCTTGTTCGGTGCCCTCAATTCGACGCAGGTACGCACAGCCGTGCAGACGGCGTCCACAACCAACGCCGGCCTGCAGTGCAATGGCACGGTGTTGAGCGTGCTCAGCAACACTGACTCATTCAAGCTGACGGTACAGCCGACCACGGGTGGGCTGCTAGGCCCCACGGGGGATGTCATCCCGTACACGCTGTACGCCGACGCCACCACCAACTTCCCCATCAGCCGAGGAGTTGCTTTCGAATATGGACGCACGGGCATCCTCGATCTGCTGGGTTTGCTCAACGGTACGCCCAAGACTGTGCCGTTGTACCTTCGTACCCAGATCGGGAGTAACGTGGCGGCAGGTCTCTATCAGGAAACCCTCCGGCTGGATTGGACCTGGAACTATTGCGAAGGGCTTTCGCTGGGCGGGTTGTGCATCGGGAGGGATACCGGATCAGGCACCCAGTACCTGACCGTCAGCCTGACGGTGACCAATGATTGCCAGATCGTTACGCCGAATATCAACTTCGGGTCTGCGCCTGTGGTCAGCGCCTTCGCAACGGTCAGCCAGAGCCTGAGCGTCTCCTGCACCAAAGGCAGTGCCTACAGTGTCGGGCTCAGTGATGGGCAGAACGTGCTGAGCGGACGGCGGCGCATGAAGTCGGCCGCCAACAACTACCTGGCGTACGACATCTACAAAGGCGCAGGTACCGTTCGCTGGGGCGCTACCGGCAGCGCCAGGCGGGCCAGTGCCGACGCCGACGTCAACCCAGGCGTTGGCACTGGCACTGGCAGCCAGGTATTCAACTACAGCGCCCGGGTCTATACCGATCAGGCTACGCCGCCGGCGGCCAGCTACTCGGACAGCGTCGTACTGGACGTACAGTTCTGAGGGACAAGGCAGGCTCAGCGCAGGTCGTCTACCATCGCGGCGAGCGTATCCAATACGGCGCTGGCCAACGCCTTGGAGCGCAGGCCTGACCAGCCCGTGTGCGGGTCGGGGGCATCGTCGTGGTCCTTGAAAGGCATCTCCAGGGTCAGCGACAAGCAGTCGTGAGCCATCCCCACGGCATTGCATGCCAACGTCGTGTTGGCCTGGCCAGGCGCGTCGCGGGTGTACCCGTGGGTGGTCTGGAAGTCTGCCGTCAGGTTCATCAGTGTGCTGCGAAAGGTTTCCTCCAGGTGGGCGAGGCGGGCGGTGTAACCTGGGTTGCCCTCGCATGCGGCAGTGAACACATGGGGGATTTCTTCATCCCCGTGCACGTCGATGAAGGCGTCCACCCCATGCTGTTTCATCTGCGCCTGGGCAAAGAACACTTCCGGAGTGAGCTCGACATTGGCGTCCTGCCAGGCGCGGTTCAGGTCCTTGCCGGCGTAATTGGTGCGCAGATGGCCCAGGAAGGCACCATCAGGGTTCATGTTGGGAATCAGGTACAGATCAGCGCGCTCCAGCAGTTGCTGGACAGTGGCGTCACCCGCTTGCACGCGGTCGATCAGCCCCTCCATGAACCATTCGGCCATGTGCTCACCGGGATGCTGTTGGGCGATGAACCACACTTTGCGCTTGCCCGCCGCGCCGTCGCCTGCGCGCAGTAATGGAATATCGCGACCCTGGACGCTGCGACCGCTGGCCAGCAATGTGATGCCCGGGAGGGCGAGCGCCCGTTCGATCAATTGATTGTGGCGTGCACGGGGATAGGGCTCGAAGTAGGCGAACCAGACCTGCGCTTGCTGCGCCGTGATCTCGAAGCTCAGTGCACTGCCATCGAATTGGCTCGGCACCCGAAACCAGGTCTGCTGGTCGTAGGAGGCCACGGCGTTGTAGCCACTCCAGGCGTTCTTGTAGGAAGAGCCAGCGGCGTTGTCGAGGCTGAACCGATGGTTCTGCCCAGGCGTCAGTCCGCTGGCGCGAAAGTGAAACCACTGGTAGTGGCCACTGTGGGTATCCGGCCGGATGGCGAGGCGGACCTGGGCAGGATTGCTGGCGTCGATGACTTCGATGTTGCCAGAATCGAAGTCGCAATCGATATGCAGCGGTGACAGCGTCACGGTCATGGGGCGGGCTCCTTGGCGGTGTTGTTGTGCCAATACTGTACACCGCTTGCAGGCGTCGTCGCGCCCCCGTGCGCCTGGCCTTGGTTCAGAGCCCCAACTGGCTCAGGCCAGGATGATCGTCAGGCCGTCGACCTAGCGGCCAATGGAACTTGCGCTCGCTTTCTGCGATAGGGTGCTCGTTGATGCTCGCGTGCCGATAGCGCATCAGCCCGTCCGGGGCGAACTCCCAGTTCTCGTTGCCATAGGCCCGGTGCCATTGCCCGCTGTCGTCACGGTACTCGTAGGCATAGCGCACGGCAATACGGTTGTCGGTGAAGGCCCAAAGCTCCTTGATCAGTCGGTATTCAAGCTCGCGATTCCATTTGCGGGTCAGGAAAGCCTCAACCTCGGCCCGCCCGCGGGGAAACTCGGCGCGATTGCGCCACTCGGTATCAGGGGTATAGGCCAGCGACACCTTGGCAGCATCGCGGCTGTTCCAGCCGTCTTCGGCCAGGCGGATTTTCTCGATGGCGCTGGCGCGGGTGAAGGGTGGCAGGGGTGGACGGGACATTGCTCGACTCCTCGGCATGAATGTGTCCGAAAAGCGTAGCGTGCCAGGGGCAAAGCGAGAATCATCACCGGGCAGACTTCACAATTGCGTCGGCGACAACAATGTCGATGTGTACGCAGACCCGGTGTGATCGGGTTTGGGCACTGCCCGCCACAACCGTGTCTGGTGCACGGTCGTGACGAACAAATGGCTCAGCGCCGGCGGAACAAGGGCAGCGGCTGGTCCGTGGCACCCTGATAGGTGACCGAGAAGTCCTTCAGGCCCTGCAGGGCGTCTTCAGGGTCCTTGTCGGCGCGGATGGCGAATGCATCGAACCCACAGCGGGCCATGAAGAACAGCTGGTCGCGCAGCACGTCACCAATGGCGCGCAACTCACCCTTGTAGCCGTAGCGGTCGCGCAGCAGGCGGGCATTGGAGTAGCTGCGCCCGTCCGTGAAGGCAGGGAAGTTCAGGGCGATGACCTGGAAGTGCTGGACGTCCTCGCCAATTTCCTCGGCCTCCTGATCGCTGTCCAGCCAGATGCCCAGACCACCGTCGCGGGCTTTCAGGGCATGGGCATGGTCGCGCCACATCTGCAAGGGCACGATATAGTCGTCGCAGTTGGTCAGTTCGTCGAACGAGGTTTCCTTGGGCAGCAGGTGCCAGGTTTCGTCGACGATCTGGTTGTGCTTAATGATTCGCTGCATACACGCGTTCCTTGAAGGGGTCGATGCCGATGCGTTGGTACGTGTCGATGAAACGCTCTTCTTCGGTGCGTTGTTCGACGTAGACGGCGATCAGCTTCTCGATCACATCAGCCATGTCGTCCTGGGCGAACGAGGGGCCCAGGATCTTGCCGAGGCTGGCGTCGCGCGCGGCGTTACCGCCCAGCGATACCTGGTAGAACTCTTCGCCCTTCTTGTCCACGCCCAGAATGCCGATATGACCGACGTGGTGGTGCCCGCACGCGTTCATGCACCCGGAGATGTTCAGGTCGATCTCACCGATGTCGAACAGGTAGTCCAGGTCGTCGAAACGGCGCTGGATGGATTCGGCGATGGGGATCGATTTGGCGTTGGCCAGGGAGCAGTAGTCACCGCCTGGGCAGCAGATGATATCGGTCAGCAGGCCGATATTCGGGGTGGCGAATCCGCTCTCGCGCAGCTCCAGCCACAGGGCATGCAGCTGGCGTTGCTCCACGTCGGCCAGGATGATGTTCTGCTCGTGGGAGGTGCGCAGGAAGCCGAAGCTGTAGCGTTCTGCCAGGTCGGCCACGGCGTCGAGCTGCTTGTCGGTGAGGTCACCTGGAGCAACGCCGGTGGGCTTGAGCGACAGGGTCACGGCCACGTAACCAGGGCGCTTGTGGGCACGGGTGTTGCGTGAGCGCCAGCGCGCGAAGCCTGGGTGTTCGCTATCCAGGGCGCTGTAGTCGACATCGTCCAGCGCCAGGTATTGGGGGTCGACGAAGTGACGCGACACGCGCTGCACTTCCGCCTCGGTCAGCGTGCTGCTGCCGCCACGCAGGTGGACCATTTCGGCCTCGACCTTCTCGGCGAAGATTTCAGGTGTCAGGGCCTTGACCAGGATCTTGATCCGCGCCTTGTACTTGTTGTCCCGGCGACCGTAGCGATTGTAGACGCGCAGGATGGCGTCCAGGTAGCTGATCAGGTCCTGCCAGGGCAGGAATTCATTGATGAACGAACCGACCACCGGCGTGCGACCCAGCCCGCCTCCGACCAAAACGCGGAAGCCCAGCTCGCCAGCGTCGTTGCGCACCGGCTCAAGACCGATGTCGTGCACTTCGATGGCGGCGCGGTCCTGTTTCGAACCGTTGATGGCGATCTTGAATTTGCGCGGCAAGAAGGCGAATTCCGGGTGGAACGTGGTCCACTGACGGACGATCTCGCACCAGGGGCGCGGGTCGATGACTTCATCGGCGGCGACGCCTGCGAACTGATCGGTGGTGGTGTTGCGCAGGCAGTTGCCGCTGGTCTGGATGGCGTGCATCTGCACGGTCGCCAACTCGGCCAGGATGTCGGGAATGTCTTCCAGGGCCGGCCAGTTGAACTGAACGTTCTGGCGGGTGGAAATGTGCGCATAGCCCTTGTCGTAATCGCGGGCGATCTTGGCCAGGGTACGCACCTGTCGGGCATTGAGTTGGCCATAAGGAACGGCGACACGCAGCATCGGCGCGAATCGCTGAATGTATAGGCCGTTCTGCAGGCGCAGCGGGCGGAATTCTTCCTCGCTCAGCTCACCGGCCAGGTAACGGCGGGTCTGATCACGGAACTGCTTGACGCGGTCCTCGATGATCCGCTGATCGTATTCGTCATATACGTACATAAAAGTCCTGTCTCAGGCATGCAGCTATTCGCGCGCACGGCCGCGCACTCCGGTTCGGAGCCGGGGCACCATAGCAGGTTGTATTTATGCGCAAAAGTGATGTTTTTGCATATGAAAAGAACCAAACGAACTATGTGAGACTGACTGCCATTTATGCGCTTGTCCTGACCCGGTGGGTATAATCCTGGGTTTGCTTCAGAGACCTCAGCCTATGCTCAAGGCCCTGTGCCGCTGCCTGTGCCTGTGCTTCGCCCTGCCATTGACCGCAGGTGCGCAGCCGGTGTCGGTGGTTTTCCTCAACCCGGGCTCGCCGGGCGAGACGTTCTGGGCCAGCTACAGCCGATTCATGCAGTCCGCTGCCGATGAACTGGGCATGGACTTGCGTGTGGAATATGGCGAGCGCCGGACCGATCTCGCCCTGAGTCAGGCCCGGGCGGCCCTCGATGGGCCCAGGCGACCAGATTACCTGGTACTGGTGAACGAACAGTACATCGCCCCCGAGATCATGCGCCTCTCGCAAGGGGCGGGGGTCAAGCTGCTGTTGGTCAACAACGGCTTGACGCCCAGCCAGGCACGGGCTGTGAGCGCCCGGCCTGACAAATTCGCTCAGCCGTTGGGGTCTCTGACCACCAATGACGAACAAGCCGGGTTCCAGATGTTGCGCGAGATGATCGCGCAATTGCCTGCCGCAAGCGGTCCAGTGGATCTGGTCGCGTTTTCAGGCGTGAAAACTACGCCTGCCTCGCAGCGCCGGGAAGACGGCATGCGCCGCGCCTTGGCCGACTTCCCCCAGGTGCGCTTGCGCCAGGTGGTATACGGCGGGTGGAGCCGGCAGCGCGCCTACGAGCAGGCGCGGTTTCTGCTCGAACGTTACCCGCAAACACGGCTTGTATGGTCGGCCAATGACGAGATGGCCTTTGGGGCCATGCAGGCGTTCGAGGAGGCGGGGCTCAAGCCAGGCAAGGATGTGATGTTCAGTGCGGTGAACAGCTCGGGTGAGGCATTGCGTGCGCGTCTGGACGGACGCTTGAGTGTCCTGATGGGCGGGCATTTCAGCCTTGGGGGCTGGGCCATGGTCATGCTCAATGACGATGCCCACGGCCTGCCGTTTGGCCGCGATGGCCTGCGCGACTACAGCCTGCCTGTGTTGCAGAGCATCGACCAGGCCAAGGCCGGGCAATGGCTCAAACGACTGGAGCTGGCCGACTACGGCGTGGACTTCAAAGCGTACAGCGCCATAGGGCGCACGGCCGGCTATCAGTATCCGTTTCTCACGTCACCGGTCGAATACTGAGAAACCCTGCTTGAGCAAAGGTCTTTGCTGGTCTTAACTGCCGATTGTGCGGTGCATTCCCATAATCACTAGAAGAGGCAATGCCATGACCAACCCAACGAAGTTGCGCAAGCCCGGCCATAGCGTCGATACCTGGGCAATCCTGTGCCTGGTCGCGCTGGTCGTCATCACGGCGGTGTATTGGGGCACTCACCCGTAATCCTGCTTACCGATTACACGGCGCAGTGGCACCCACGCGCCGTATTTCCAGCTGCCCCTCTCGGGAACAGCTGGACGGACCCAGTTAAGCCTTAGCTGTCATACCCCAGGTTCGGCGCCAGCCAACGCTCGCTGACACTCACGGGTTGACCTTTGCGGGTGCTGTAGCTCTCGATCTGATCCTTGTCGACCTTGCCCACCGCAAAGTACTGCGCCTGCGGGTGGGCGAAGTACCAGCCGCTGACAGCCGCGGCCGGGAACATCGCGTAATGCTCGGTCAGGAAGACGCCACTTGGGCCCGTTTCGCCGATGGCACTGCCGTCGAGCAGGCGGAACAGGGTCTCTTTCTCAGTGTGGTCGGGGCAGGCCGGGTAGCCCGGCGCCGGACGGATGCCACGGTACTGCTCCTTGATCAGCGCCTCGTTGTCCAGCTGCTCCTCCCGGGCATACCCCCAGTAGTCTTTGCGCACCTGCTCATGCAGCCATTCGGCGCAGGCCTCGGCCAGGCGATCGGCCAGGGCCTTGACCATGATCGAGCTGTAGTCGTCGCCTTTGTCCTGATAGGCCTTGGCGACTTCTTCGGCACCGATACCCGCCGTGGTGATGAACCCGCCGACGTAGTCGGTCACACCGCTGGCCTTGGGCGCCACGAAGTCGGCCAGCGACCAGTTGGGCTTGCCGTCGGGCTTGATGGTCTGCTGGCGCAGGTGGTGCAAGGTCGCCAGCGCAGCGCCGTCTTCACCGTACACCTCGATGTCGTCATCGGCCACCTGGTTGGCAGGCCAGAAGCCAAACACCGCGCGAGCACTGATGAGTTTTTCGTCGATGAGTTTGTCGAGCATCTCGCGGGCGTCCGCGTACAGGGCGGTCGCCGCCTCGCCAACGACTTCGTCAGTGAGAATTCGCGGGAACTTGCCTGCCAGGTCCCAGGAAATGAAGAACGGCGTCCAGTCGATATATTGGGCCAGGGTGCGCAGGTCGATGTCATGCAGGACCTTGGTACCCATGAAAGAGGGTACCGCTGGCTGGTAGCCGGCCCAGTCGTACTGGGGTTTGGCTGCCACTGCCTGGGCATAGGTGAGACGCTCGGTCCGGGCGCTGCGGTTGGCCGTGCGCGCGCGTACCTCTTCGTAGTCCTGGCGTGTGCGTTCGACGAAACCTGACTTGAGCTCCTTGGACAACAATTGAGTCGCCACACCCACGGCGCGGGACGCATCGGTCACGTAGATCACGGCGTCATTGCTGTACTTGGGCTCGATCTTCACGGCCGTGTGAGCCTTGGAAGTGGTCGCGCCGCCAATCATCAACGGCAGCTCGAAGCCCTGGCGCTGCATCTCGCGCGCCACATGCACCATCTCGTCCAGCGACGGTGTGATCAGGCCCGACAGGCCGATGATGTCGCATTTCTCGTCACGTGCCGTCTGCAGGATCTTCTCGGCGGGCACCATCACCCCCAGGTCAACGATGTCGTAGCCGTTGCAGCCCAGCACCACGCCGACGATGTTCTTGCCGATGTCGTGCACATCTCCCTTGACCGTCGCCATTAGAATCTTGCCCTTGGCCTCGGGCTTGTCACCTTTCTCGGCCTCGATGAACGGGATCAGGTGCGCAACGGCCTGCTTCATCACCCGGGCCGACTTGACCACCTGGGGCAGGAACATCTTGCCTGCGCCGAACAGGTCGCCGACCACGTTCATGCCGTTCATCAAGGGGCCTTCGATGACCTCGATCGGCCGTGCACATTGCTGGCGGCACGCCTCGGTGTCCTCGACGATGAACGCCGTGATGCCTTTGACCAGCGCATGCTCCAGGCGCTTTTCCACCGGCAGCGAGCGCCATTGCTCGTTCTCGACTTCCCGCGTGGCACCGCCGCCCTTGTAGTCGTCGGCAATGGCCAGCAGCGCATCGGTGCCCTGGGGCGTGCGGTTGAGTACTACATCTTCAACCTTTTCCCGCAACTGCGCCGGGATCTCGTCGTAGATTTCCAATTGACCGGCATTGACGATGCCCATGGTCAGGCCGTTGGCGATGGCGTGGTACAGGAACACCGAGTGAATCGCCTCGCGCACCGGGTTGTTGCCCCGGAACGAGAACGACACGTTGGACACCCCGCCCGAGGTCAGGGCGTGGGGCAGGTGGTCGCGGATATAGGCGCAGGCCTCGATGAAGTCGACTGCATAGTTGTTGTGTTCCTCGATGCCGGTGGCGACAGCGAAGATGTTCGGGTCGAAGATGATGTCCTCGGCAGGGAAGCCAACCTCGTTGACCAGGATGTCGTAGCTGCGCTTGCAGATTTCCTGCTTGCGCGCGGCGGTATCGGCCTGGCCGACTTCGTCGAAGGCCATGACCACCACGGCGGCGCCATAGCGCTTGCACAAGCGGGCGTGGTGCTTGAACTGCTCAATGCCTTCCTTCATGGAAATGGAGTTGACGATGCCTTTGCCCTGGATGCACTTGAGGCCGGCCTCGATCACCTCCCACTTCGAAGAGTCGATCATGATCGGCACGCGCGAGATATCCGGCTCACCGGCGATCAGGTTGAGGAAACGGACCATGGCCGCCTGGGAGTCGAGCATCCCTTCGTCCATGTTGATGTCGATGACCTGGGCGCCAGCCTCTACTTGTTGCAGCGCCACTTCCAGGGCCTCGGTGTAGTTTTCCTCGCGAATCAGTCGCGCGAACCTGGCCGAGCCGGTGATATTGGTGCGCTCACCGACGTTGACGAACAACGACTGGCGATCGATGGTAAAGGGCTCCAGGCCCGAGAGGCGGCATGCCTTGGCGATCTCCGGGATTGGCCGTGGTGGGTACTTGGCCACCGCCTCGGCGATGGCCTGGATGTGCCCAGGGGTGGTGCCGCAGCAACCGCCAATGATGTTCAGGAAGCCACTGGCGGCGAACTCCTCGACCACTGCCGCCATTTCCGCCGGGGTTTCGTCGTACTCACCGAACGCATTGGGCAAGCCCGCATTGGGGTGTGCCGAAACGTGGGTGTCGGCCTTGCTCGACAACTCTTCCAGGTAAGGACGCAAGTCCTTGGCGCCCAATGCGCAGTTCAGGCCCACGGATATCGGCTTGGCATGCCGGACCGAGTTCCAGAAGGCTTCGGTGGTCTGTCCGGACAGCGTGCGGCCGGAGGCATCGGTGATGGTGCCGGAAATCATGATCGGCAGCTCGATTCCATCATCTTCGAACACCTGCTGCACGGCGAAGATAGCGGCCTTGGCATTGAGAGTGTCGAAGATGGTTTCGATCAGGATCAGGTCGGCACCACCCTCGATCAGCCCGCGGGTAGCCTCGATGTAGTTTTCCACCAGCGCGTCGAACGTGACGTTGCGATAGCCGGGGTCGTTCACATCGGGGGAGATCGAGCAGGTCCGGCTGGTCGGGCCGAGCACGCCCGCCACGAAGCGCGGTTTGTCAGGGGTTTCCAGCGTCTTGGCATCGGCCACTTGGCGGGCGATGCGCGCGCCTTGCACGTTCAATTCATACACCAGCGATTCCATGCCATAGTCGGCCTGGGAGATCTGGGTGGCATTGAAGGTGTTGGTCTCGAGGATATCGGCGCCCGCGTCCAGGTAGGCCATCTCGATGGCGGCGATGATATCGGGTCGGCTGAGCAGCAGCAGGTCATTGTTGCCTTTGACGTCGCTTGGCCAATCGGCGAAGCGCGTGCCACGATAGTCGGCTTCCTCCAACCGGTAGCTCTGGATCATAGTGCCCATGCCGCCATCGAGAATCAGGATGCGCTCTTTAAGTGCTTGTTGAAGTGCGTGAAGACGAGCGCTGCGGTCGGACATATGAACTACCTGGTCGGGCGGAAATCAGAAAGTGCTGAATCATAACAAAGCTGCACGGTTTTTAGGGGTGTGCCCGGTTTTCATGAAATATGTTCATGTTGCCAACCCTTCATCCCAGCTATTAATACAAGCATTGCCAATTTTTCATTGCCTTGGCTGCACATAATCAGGACATCCCGCACATGGTGCATCGTATGCTTGCCGGCCTCACTGCCCTGTTGATCAGTGGCGCGGTGCTCGGGCAAGGTCTTCAACCAGCTCCAACCATTTCCTATACCCGCGATGTCCAGCCGATCTTCACCGAGAAGTGCGTCGCCTGCCACGCCTGCAACGACGCCGCCTGCCAGCTCAAGCTCGAGGGCGCCGAAGGTGCCGTGCGCGGGGCCAGCAAGGTGCCCGTCTATCAGGGCGAGCGCAGCAAGGCCGTAGCGCCCACGCGATTGTTCTATGACGCCCATAGCGAGGCCGAGTGGCGCAAGAAAGGCTTCTATTCGGTGCTCGACAATCAAAGCGGCCAGGCCGCGCTGATGGCACGCATGCTCGAACTGGGGCACAAGACGCCGCTCACCCCAAATGCCAAGGTACCGGATGAGATTGCACTTGGCCTGAACCGCAACAACATGTGCCCGTTGCCCCATGAGTTCGATGCTTATGCCGGTGTGCATCCCAAGGAGGGCATGCCGCTGGCCGTGACCGGCCTGACCGACCAGGAATACGCGACACTGCGTGGCTGGCTGGCGGCGGGTGCGCCCGTCGAGTACCAGGCGATCAAGCCCAGTGCCAGCGAAGCCCGTCAGATCGCCGAATGGGAAGCGCTGCTCAATCGTCCAGGGGCTTCAGAAGCCCTGGTGGGGCGCTGGCTGTACGAGCACCTGTTCCTGGCCCACATTCATTTTACCGGGGGTGAGCAGGGGCACTTTTTCCAATGGGTACGCTCGCGCACGCCCAGCGGGCAGCCTGCCGACATCATTGCCACGCGCAGGCCCAATGATCCGCCCGGCACAGCGTTCTTCTATCGCCTGATTCCCGTGCAGGGTGTGATCGTGCACAAGACTCACATCACTTACCCCCTCGGGCCGCAAAAACTCAAGCGGGTCAAGCAGCTCTTCTACGCCGGCGATTGGCGGGTGACCACGCTGCCAGGCTACGGCCCTCGGCACCGCGCCAATCCCTTCGAAACGTTCGAGGCGATCCCGGCGGTGGCGCGCTACCAGTTCATGCTCGACAACGCCGAGTACTTCGTGCGCACCTTCATACGCGGACCTGTGTGCCGTGGGCAGATTGCCACGGACGTGATCCGCGACAACTTCTGGGCGCTGTTCCAGGAGCCGGCTTTCGATCGCTACGTCACCGATGCCCGTTACCGTGGCAAGGCCACGCCCTTGCTCGCCATGCCAGGTCAGAACGATGACGTGGGCAGTGTGCTTGCGTTGTGGCGCGCCTATCGCGACAAGCGCAACGAGTACGAGAAACTGCGCCGTGAGGCCTACGCGGATATGCCGGCCCCGGGCTGGTCGACATTGTGGACGGGCAACGACAACGCGTTGCTGAGCATCTTCCGTCATTTCGACAGCGCGACGGTGACCAAGGGCCTGGTGGGGGACGTACCCCTGACGATGTGGCTGTTCGACTATCCCTTGCTGGAACGCACTTACTATCAGTTGGCGGTCAACTTCGACGTCTTCGGCAACCTGTCGCACCAGTTGCAGACGCGCCTGTACTTCGACCTGATCCGCAACGGCGCCGAGGTCAATTTCCTGCGCCTGATGCCGGCTGAGGCGCGCCAAGACATCCTGAGCGACTGGTATCAGGACAGCGGCAAGATAAAGATGTGGCTCGACTATGAAAACATCGACGCCGATACGCCGAGCGGCCTTGCCTTGAGCCCACGCGATCCCAAGCGCGATTTCGGTATGCAGTTGATCGCGCGTACCGCCAGCATCAATGCCTCACCCGATCCGATCAACCGCTGCCAGGGGGCGTATTGCTCGCGCCCGCAGATGAGTGAAGAGTTTCGCAACGCAGAGCAGTCGCTCAGCCGGCTGGTCTCGCGTCCTGCAGCCGGGTTGAAAGTGATCAATCAGTTGCCTGAGGCGACACTGCTGCGCATCGAAGGGCAGGGTGGGCAGCGGCAGGTCTACACCTTGATGCGCAACCGGGCGCACAGCAACGTGGCATTCCTGCTGGGCGAGGCTTATCGTTACCAGCCGGGCCTCGATACCCTGACCTTGCAGCCCGGGGTCATGACCAGCTACCCCAACTTCATGTTCAACGTGCCAGCCGCCGAAGTACCGGTTTTCGTCGATCTGATGAGTCAGGCCAAGGATGATACCGCTCGCTTCGAGCGCATCGTAGAGCGGTGGGGCATACGCCGTACCCATCCGCAATTCTGGCGTTACTTCCATGACCTGAGCGCGTTCATTCTGGAAACCGACCCCGTAGAAACGGGCGTGCTGGACATGAATCGCTACGAAAACCTCTGATCGGGGCGCGCTGACCTTTCGCGCCCTCCTGCGGTCCCAACCCATGAGTGGCACCGGCAGCTGCGCTGCAGCCGGTGCCTGAATGCACCGGCAAACGCAGGGTACTTCATGCTGTATTCGCTTCAGGCACTTCGTGCTTTCGCCGCCTGGGTGGTCGTCTGCCACCACTTCATGCAGGTTTTCTTCGACTTTCACGCCTCCGGCCCCGTCGGCCAATTGTTCACTGACCGGGGTGCGGTGGGCGTGGATATCTTCTTCGTCATCAGTGGGTTGGTCATCTACCTTTCGACCTGCGACAAGCAGGTTGTCCCGCATCAGTTTGTGCTCAACCGCGTGCTGCGTATCGTGCCAGCCTACTGGTTCTACTCGGCGTTGATGGCCTTGATGCTGCTCGCCTTCAGTCAATGGATGCCGCATCAGGTATTCACCTGGCAACACCTGCTGCGTTCACTCTTTTTCATACCAGCAGAAAACCCAGGTGGTTACGGTATGTACCCTACCTTGAACGTTGGCTGGACCCTGAACTTCGAGATGATGTTCTACCTGCTGTTCGGGATGGCGTTTCTCGTAAGCCGGCGCCTGCATTTACTGGTGGTCGCCGGCCTGTTGGTAGGGGTGAGTGAAATCCTGGGGCGCCTGGGCGTGGTCAGTCACTTCTACAACAACGACATCGTCTATGAGTTTCTGCTGGGCATTGGTATAGGTGTGCTTTACCGCCGTGGCCTGGTCCGTCAGGGTATTTGGGTCCCGATGGGGCTCCTGGCCGTAGCCGCGTTGGCCATCTATCAGCTGGACGCGTCCCAAAGGCTGCTGCATTGGGGCCTGCCAAGTGCAATGGTTGTCCTCGCCTTCATCGCCATGGAGCCACTGTTCAAGGGTAATCGCATCCTCAAGGCGCTGGGCGACTGCTCGTATTCGGTGTACCTGATCCATGTGCTGGTCCTGCACCTGGGCTGGTTTGCCAGTCAGCAACTGGGGCTGGACCCGTACCTGACATTCGCCCTCTGCGTGCCTTGCATCGCCACCCTGTCGTGGCTCAGCTACCAGTGGATCGAGCGCGGGCTGTACCGCTGCATGCAGGTCTGGATGCAAGCACCGAGCGCGCAGGCGCAGCCGTATGTGCTTTCCCGAGTCAAATACTAGGACTTTGTTAGAGGGCTGCGTTGGCGTACACTGACGCGCAAGTCTGTGAGGAACCTACATGAGCGCTATAACCATTACCGACGCCGCCCATGACTACCTGGCCGATCTGCTGTCCAAGCAGAACACGCCCGGTATCGGCATTCGTATCTTCATCACCCAGCCGGGTACCCAGTACGCCGAGACGTGCATCGCCTACTGCAAGCCGGGCGAAGAGAAGCCTGATGACACTGCTGTGGGCCTCAAGAGCTTCACCGCCTACCTCGATGCGGTCAGCGTGCCGTTCCTGGAAGACGCGCTGGTGGACTACGCCACCGACCGGATGGGTGGCCAGTTGACCATCAAGGCGCCTAACGCCAAGGTGCCCATGGTCAATGAAGACAGCCCGATCAACGAACGCATCAACTACTATCTGCAGACCGAAATCAACCCTGGCCTAGCTAGCCATGGCGGTCAGGTCAGCCTGGTGGATGTGGTCGACGAGGGCATTGCAGTACTGCAATTTGGCGGTGGCTGCCAGGGTTGCGGTCAGGCAGACGTTACCCTCAAGGAAGGCATCGAGCGCACGCTTCTAGAGCGTATCCCCGAGCTCAAGGGCGTGCGTGACGTGACTGACCATAGCCAGAAAGAAAACGCCTACTACTAGTAGGGCTTCCGGGTTGCGCCGAGCTGGAATCGGACTTGGCGTGGGCCCTGTAAGCCGACGTGCCGCTTTGCGCTAGCAACAAACTGTTACGTTTGCAACCTCTGCGACAATTGGCCGCTGCCTGTATTCAGCGGCCTGGAGAGGTAATCGCCGCCGGTGGGTAGAAGGGACATGGGGGGCATGCCAGAATGCGCCGGTTTTCTGGCCGGCCCGTCCCGAGGGTCGGCACCTTCCCTGTAAAGGATGGTTTCATGAATGATCTTCTGACCCGGCGTTCAGTCGTCGCCGGCATGGGCGTTCTTGGACTTGGCCTGCTGGCAGGTTGCAGTCCGGCGCGTGGGCTTGAGTTCAAGTACGGCAAGAACATGAGCAATGAAATCCTTGGGCGAAAGTTCTCGCTGCGGGATCCACAAGGCAACGTCCGTACCCTGTCAAGCTTCTATGGCAGCATGCCGATGGTCTTCTTCGGCTTCACCCAGTGCCCGGCCATCTGTCCGACCACCCTGGCGCGAGCTGCTCAAATTCGCAAACTGCTGCGCGGCCGTGACCGTGATCTGTTCCAGGTGGTATTCATCACGCTCGATCCAGAGCGCGATACGCCGGAAGTGCTCGATGCCTACGTCAAGGCGTTCGACCCGACCTTCACCGCGCTTACCGGCACGCCTGAAGAAATCGACGCCGTGGCCAGGGAGTTCAAGGTGTTCTACGAAAAGGTCCCGGCCGGCGACACCTATACCATTTCCCATTCGTCCACCAGCTACGTCTACGACACCCGTGGCACCCTGCGGCTGAGCCTCGGGCATTCCCTGACAGCCAAGGAATGTGCCGAAGACCTGGTTACCCTGATGGAGATCTGCTGAATGTCATTGCAATCCGTTAAGCGCGGCCTGGCGGCCTTGGTCCTGCTGGGCATCACTGGGCCGGTACTGGCCCAGACCACCGTCAGCGAAGCGTGGGTGCGCGCCAGCGTGCCTCACCAGCAGTCGACCGGCGCATTCATGACCATTACCGCCAGTGGCGACAGCAAGCTGGTCAGTGTCGCCTCGCCTGTGGCCAAGACCGTCCAAGTACATGAAATGACCATGAACGGGGACGTCATGGGCATGCGTGAGGTCAAGGCGGTTCCGCTGCCGGCCGGCAAGCCCGTCACCCTGGACCCCAATGGCTTGCACGTAATGTTGATGGGCTTGAACGATCAGGTAAAGGAAGGCCAGCAGGTCCCGCTGACCCTGACGGTGCAAGCCGCTGATGGCACTACCGAGTCAGTCGCCGTGCAAGCTCAGGTACGTGCGCTCACTGCCCAGGCGCCAGGTGAGCATGATCATATGCACATGGACCATCCATAACACTCAATGGGGCTGCTTTGCGGCCCCAGCAAGGTCAACTGCGAAATTTCGGCAGTGGCCTGTCCAGCGTCAATGACGTCAGTGCTCGGCGCACACGTGCTTCGTCAGCTTCCAGGGCCTTCAGGCTCGCCCTTATCTTACCGGCCGCCGGCAGGTCGCCCTGTCGGTCGATCCAGTCTGCGATCTCCTTGCAGGCGGTGCTTAGGCACGCTTGCCGCTGATTCATCAGTGACAGAAGGGTGGTGATCTCTCTTTCAGACATGACGGCTCCTCCTTTCAGCCTTTTAAGTGTAGCAGCGCCACGGCCAACCGACTGCGCCGCGTTGACGCACTCAAGCGGCGAAACAGGCTAACCGATAGGCCCCCGGGGTGATGCCATAGGCTTGCTTGAACTGCCTGTTCAAGTGGCTCTGATCGGCAAAACCCAAGCTGAACGCCACTGCCGCAGGCGGCTGCCCCTGCTTGAGCAGTTCCCTGGCCCTTACAAGACGTCGCTGTTTGAGCCAGGCGTGAGGGGGCATGCCCGTGGCCTGGCGAAACACCCGTGCGAAGTGAAACGGCGACAGGTTGACGGCAGCCGCCAGCAACTCCAGCGACGGCGGGTCGGCCAAGTGGGCTTCCAGCAACTCCCGGGCACGTACAACAGCGCGAGGCTCTTGACCTGGGGCAGACAGTTCGGCCAGGCGACCGTGGCGTTGAACCAGCGCCAATACCGCCTGGCGCCATACGGTTTGTTGATGCAGTGCGCTGGCGCTGCTCTCGGACAGTTGATGCAGTTGGCTGAAGGCGCTGGCAAGGCCAGGGTCGTGGATCACGCTATCGCGAAAGCGCGGCATCCCCGCATGGCCAAGTTCCAGTTCATCGAGCACGCCGGTTACGCGCTCATGTTCAGGGTAGAACCCGCGATAGCGCCACCCGGCTTCGTGGGCCTTGGCACCGGTGTGCAGTTCGTCCGGGTTGATCAGGACCATGCTGCCAACGGGGGCAAGGTGCTCGCTGCCTCGGTGCCAGAAGCGCTGGGCACCGGACTCGATGACCGTGAACACATAGCCTTCATGCACATGGGGTGCGAACCGCTGTTGCACATACCGGGCGTGCAGCATTTCCACATCGCCCAGCGCCGGTGCCTGCCATAGGTGCGTTTGCTCACAGGTCGTGGCGTTCATGAGAGGACACTTCGCAGGACGAAGAAAATCAACATGCTCAACAGCATGCTCAGCATCACGTTGCGGGTCAACCTCACCAGTGCGGCGGCCACCACCGCCCCCAACAGGTAAGGGTTCAGCGGTTGCAGGTTGAGCGTATGCGCCGGCATGAAGATGATAGGCCCGCAGATGGCCGTGAGCATGCCCGGCACCGCAAAACCCAAAAATTGACGCGCATTGGCGCTCAGCCGCAACGGTAAGCGCGGTTCGAGAAAAGCATAGCGATTGAGGAAGACCACTACGCCCATGCCGATGATAAGCAGCCAGGTCATCACACAACCCTCTCAAGCTTCTGGCACGCGAAACCGGTGCCCATCCCAAGCAGGCCAGCGCTGACCAAGGCCGTTTCCCAATGCCATTGGCTGAACAGTACTGAGGCGCCCAGTGAAACGGCGACACAAGCCAGGGTAGGCAGATTACGTACCAGGGGCGTGATCAGGGCGACGAACGTGGCGACGATTGAGAAGTCCAGGCCTAGCTGATCAAGGTGTGGAATGCTTTTCCCCAGCACGATTCCGGCCCAGGTGAACAGATTCCATGCAACGTAGAATGTGAAGCCTATGCCCAAGGCATACCAGCGATTGAAATGCTGGTGGTCGTGCCGACTGGTCAAGGCAAAGAACTCATCGGTCAGCAGAAATCCAAGGCCCAGGCGCCAGCGCAATGGCAAAGGGGAGAGCGCTGGGCGCATCGACAACCCGTAAAGCAGGTGCTGTGAAGTGAGTAACAAGGTCGTCAGGAGTATGGAGGCCAGGCTGGCACCGCTTTTGAGCATGCCGATGGCCACCAGTTGCGCGGCGCCGGCAAAGACGATCGCCGAGAGCCCTTGGCCTTCCCAGGCGCTGAGGTTGGCTGCGATGGCCATGGACCCGGCCAGCAGGCCCCAGGGTGCGACAGCAAGCGACAACGGCAGGATGGCGATGGCGCCCTGCAGGAAGGCGTGGCGTGCGATGGACGGCATAGGTATGGGCATCTGGACAAGGCAGGCCAGCATGCCAAGCCATCACAGGCGATGGCTTGAACGTTCTTGCTCTCTTGTCACCCGCTTGGTGCGCCGCGCCCAGACCCGCGGCGGGTGGGTCAGGGCCGGCTGGTCAAATGCTGCTGCGCCGTGACACAGCCGTTGGTCTCTACGGCTTTTTGCAGCAATGAGTGGCGGTGTTGCGGATCGAGATCACCCAGCAGGCGGTAGACCTCAGCCTGGTAATCGCGCTGACGTCCCCACAGCATCTCAAGGCCCTGGGGTTGACTGCGGCTGCAGGCCATGCGGGTGGCAGGCTGGGGGTAGTAAGGCGCATAGAGGGTTGCCATGCTGGGTACGGCCTCCAAAGCGGCGCGGTACTGGGCACTGGCGTTGTAAGGTGGGCACCAGGTGGCGATGGCAGGCGCCGCTGGCGCAAACCCCTGGTCGAGGCTTGCCTGGAGCAAAGGGCAGGCAGCGTCGGGTATTTGCGCGGCGGGCAAGTAAGTCATGTAATAGAGCGCCAGACGGTACTGCGCGACTGGGTGACCGAGTGCGACCGACTTCTTGAGCAGTGCCACCGCAGTCGGCAAGGTGTGTGCCATGGCCTGCCCCTGACGACGCAGCTCTGGGTCGCTACCCAGGGCCGTTCGCAAGACGCTTTCATCCTCCTGGGTATCGGCCTGTTCCAGAAGGGGCAATGCCTGGCGGTAGAGCAGATCGGCATGGGGGTCGATGGACACTTCCAGTGCATGCCCCGCCGCAGGTGCCAGGGCGGCCAGTACCAGTGCCATTTGTGGCAAGCGACTCACAGGCTTGCCTCGCAAGTTGCCAGGCAAGGATGGACGGCTTCTCTATTCATGACAGTCAAGCGTACGCCTCAGGCAATCGGAACGACAGGCTATTCTAGCCATGCAACAGGCCGGTCCGAAAGACCACCCGACGATTGTCAGTCAGACACGCTTACAGTGTGCTTGCGCGCTGCGGTTTTTCCTGGGCAAGTCCGAGCTTGGCCGTTATCACTTTAGCCAACGCAGTCTGTCCCAAATCGTTGAGGTGCAGGCGATCAATGAACAGGTCCGAACCGAAGGCTGGGGAGCTGTCGAGCATGCAGTTCATGTCGTAGCAGGGCACCGGCGCGGCCTGTTCGCGAATGCGGCGAAAGAATGCCGCGTGTACCCTGCGATCGAAAACGCCTTCGAGCAAACGGTCGGTGCTTCCCGGCGTTTGCTGGAGCGCGCTCAGCATGGCCTGCTCACCCGCTGGCAGACTCTCGCGACACCAGTGCACCAGGGGCTGAAGGATGAAAGTGAGGGTGGTATGGGCGCTGCCTAATAGCCGATCCCATTGCTGCACTGCGCGAGCGATATGGTCGGCTGCCTGGGTCATGCGTTTTTCTGCCGGGGACAGTGCTTCGATAGACTGATGAGGTCGAGGCGCGGCGGCCGACGGTGCCAGCACCTTGGTCAACCGCTGCCAGAGGGTCAGGCCAGGCTGTGATGCTGCCTGGACTTCCTCTGAGCCGGCCACGGACGTTTGCCATTCATTGCTCTGTTGAGGTTCAGGTGAGCAGGCAGTGATGTCCCAAAGCGCTTCGTGCGCCAAGCTGTTGAGCCCGCTGAGTATGACCACATGTCCCAGCGGCGCCAGGCGGTGCTCGTGGGTAAGGAACAGCAGCAGCTCCTGGCTCGCATCCAGCCCGCACCCGGCCAGGCTCAACCAGATTTCTCCGGTCAGCACCGAGAGCTGCGAGGCGACCGTGTGTTCATCCGAACTGGCGCCGATGCCCATGGCCACCGAACCCCCGACCAGCAGGTTGAGACGCGTAGTGCCGTTGCGTTCAGCCACCGAAAACCGCCGGCCGTTGCAGTAGCTGTAGCGCAGGCCCAGGGCGTCGGTGTTGACGACGGCCGAGCTGAACCCGGTTTCGTGCACCCGAACGCGTTGAGTGGCGCACTGGGTGGCCTTGGCAAGCAGCTGTTGGTACTCGAGCTGCAAAGGCGAAAGCCCTTGGCGACTGGCTGTAGACATCTGGTCTCCTGGCAAGGCACCGCGTCAGGCAAGGTGCTAGGCGGTTAGCTCCCTGAGGTTGTACAAAAGCCCGCCGATGGCGATCAACAGCAATGCCACGCCAGACGCAAGGCTGATGAATCGATGGCTGCGTGCTGAGGCAATCTTGCCGATGGCAAAGATGTAAAGACTCAGCACGGCGAAGTCGATAACGATCCATAGCAGAGAAAGCACGACCATGCTCTTGCCGAACGACTCGGTAATCTGGATGAACTGCGGGAAGAAGGCGATGAAGAAAATGATGTCCTTAGGGTTGGAGATGCCCACCATGAAGCCTTGCCAAAGACCCCCGCGGCCCGCGGGCTTGGCCATATCGGGCTCGTGGTTGGGATGCGGCGCCTTGAGCGCTTCCCTGAGCGTGCCCACGGCGATGTAGCCGATGAACAGGCAACCCAGCAGGCTCATGGCGCCAAGCCATGCCCTGTCAATGGCTGCGCTGGTAAGAATGATCCAGGCCGCTGCTCCGATCAGTACCAGTGAGGCCCAGTTGGTGCCCAGGGCCGTGAAAATGGCCTTGCGTGAGCCCGAAGCGGCTGCGGTGTTGACGATCAATGCCACGACCGGACCTGGAGTGGCGATCAGCAGCAGGACGGTAAGGGCGTAGGTGGCAGTCAGGGCGGTATTCACGTCATTTCTCGATGATGTTGTCGGGGGTGGCAGACACGGCGGTCCTGGCATGGAAAGGGCAGCGCGCCGGGTTCAACGAACCGGTTTCCTGCAACTGGTACTGCATCCACTCGAAATTATCCGCTTCACCGAAGAAACCGAGGCTTTCAGGTACTAACCCGTCGTTGTAGTGGCCGACCCGTTGACGAATGCGCTCGCGGATGCGCTGGCCGCTCTGGGTGGCGACATTGGCCACTTCGTCGAAGTTCTCTCGGGGGTTGATGACGAATGTGATGTGCTTGCCCAGGTTGCGGCTTTTCATCTGCTCGTGGCCCGGGAAATTCATGTTGATGAACAGCGCCATGCCGGCAAAGCAGAACGACCAGCCGCTGTCGGCGGGGTCGGCTGGCACTGTCTGGGGCCAGGGATTCGGATCCCGAGCATGAACGCCTTGCAGCACCTTCCAGGCAAGCGCCTGCTGTTGGGCAAGCGGCATGTCGGTCACCGTTTCGAGAAATATCACCAACGGGTGGCCGATACGTAGCTTGGGCGCAACCGGATCCATCAACCGGACATAGCTGGCCAGCCCTTGAGCGATGTCATCCGCCAGCTGTTCGGCGCGGGCGAAAAGGACATAGCACGTCTGCGCATTGACTGCCTTGCGCCCGAACAGGCAGGGGAATTCCGGATTGGCAAGGGTCTGGCGAAAGTGTTGCAGGGTAGCGATTGTCCAGTGTGTTTCGACGCACTCATGTTCGAGGGCCTGCTCAAACGCATCCAGGCGGTAGCAATGTCCATATCCCGTAAACATGGTTTCCCCGAGCTTCAAATGATGAACGATCCACGCAGATTCAGGCAGGATTTAGGTTATGTATGTTTTTTCACTGCATTTTCTAGCACTGTCGGCAGGTTGTAAAACGCGTGAAATTATGAGCTACTATTAGTCTTGCTAATACTCAGGAGGCGTCAATGTCGGAAAGGATTCAGGCCTTGCATGCACTGCGTGCGTTCGAGGTTGCGTCCCGCTATGGTTCATTCACCAAGGCGGCGGAAGAGCTCGCACTGACCCAAGGCGCAGTCAGTCACCATATCAAGACCCTGGAGGGCATGTTCGGCTGCGATTTGTTCGAGCGGCGCGGGCCCAAACTGAGCCTGACCGAGCATGGGCGCTTGCTCTCTCAAGAGCTCAAGGTCGGCTTCAAGATCATTGAGAACGCTTGCTCGCTTCTGCGCCAGGACCGCTACGGCCTGCGTCTGAAGGCGCCTTCAACGCTCACCGTGCGTTGGTTGCTAAGGGCACTGGATGGCTTCAAGAAACACGAAGACACCTGTTCGGTGCAGTTGTCGAGCGTGTGGATGGACATCGACAGCGTCGATTTCTATTCCGAACCCTACGACTGCGCCATCTTGCTGGCCAACGGTCGGTTCGCTGCCGATGTGGAGAGTTGCCGGCTGTTCGACGAGTGGCTCATACCGGTGTGCCACCCTGACTACATGGAGCAGGCGCAGCCTGTGCTGTCGGACCTGAACCGTTGCGAACTGCTGCATCCCTCGCCGGATCGGCGCGACTGGCGGCGCTGGCTGGCGCGGATGGAGGCCCTTGATGTCAGCATCGACCAAGGCCAGGTGTTCGACACGCTCGATCAAGGTATCTCCGCCGCTCAGCAGGGCCTGGGCATCTCCGTGGTCGATCTGGTGTTGGCCAGTGCCGATCTGGCAGCCGGGCGCCTGGTGACACCTTTCAAGCAAGCCGTGGCAACTGGGGATGGCTACTACATGACTTGGCTGAAAAACAGCCCCAAGGCCCGTCAGATGCAAAAGTTGCGAGATTTTCTTCTCGGTCAAGTGCCTCCACTGGTGCTCAAGGACATCAACTACCTGTACAGCTGAATTCACTACACCGCACAGGGTAAGCGCGACCCGTCCACCGACGGTGGAGGTTAGACGCTGGGGCTTGGTTGCCGGCGCAATCATGTCGTCTCGCAGGCAAGGCCAGGTGCGCCTGGAGCGACCCGTTACATTCGTCATCATCAACAACGCAGAGGGCGCGGCGGTGGATTTGCAGCAGGGCTTCGTCCTGACCCGGCACTGGTACGACACGCAGGCAGGTACGTGCGTGGAGCTGTGGCTGGCTACCGATCAGGGCCCCCGGCAAGTGCGACTGGCGCCCCAGATCAATGTGGCGTTCGTCCCTCAGGCGCAACAAGCGCACGCGCAACGGTTGCTGGCCGACGAGCCGGATGCAGAGCTGCGCCCGCTTGGATTGAAGACATTCGATCAACGCCCAGTAATGGGCCTGTACTGCCGTCAATACCGGCAATTGCTTCAGGTAGAACAACGGCTGCGCGCCGCAGGTATCGACGTCTACGAGGCCGATGTCAGGCCACCGGAGCGCTACCTCATGGAGCGTTTCATTACGGCCCCCGTGCAGTTCGCTGGACGCCTGGATGAGCAGGGCGTGCTCTGCGATGCCCAGCTCAAGCCGCACGGCAGCTACCGTCCATCGCTGCGCGTGGTGTCGCTGGACATCGAAACCACCGAGCGGGGCGAGTTGTACAGCATCGCCCTGGAAGGCTGTGGGCAGCGCCAGGTGTACATGCTCGGCCCACCCAACGGTGACCCTCGCGAAGTTGACTTCGACCTGCACTACTGCGCCGATCGCAGTGCGTTGCTGCACTGCCTGAACCACTGGATAGCGCGCCACGACCCGGACGCGATCATCGGCTGGAACGTGGTGCAGTTCGACCTGCGCCTGCTGCATGAACACGGCAAGCAGCTGCAAGTACCCATGCACCTGGGCAGGGGGGGAGCGGCCATGACCCTGCGCGCGTCAGGT
The DNA here is from genome assembly GCF_002425525.1 of Pseudomonas sp. UBA5568. Taxonomy (NCBI): domain Bacteria; kingdom Pseudomonadati; phylum Pseudomonadota; class Gammaproteobacteria; order Pseudomonadales; family Pseudomonadaceae; genus Pseudomonas; species Pseudomonas sp. UBA5568. The sequence continues at coordinate 102,647 of NZ_DIMK01000048.1, forward strand.
AGTGGTGGCCATGTCTTCATCGATGTGCCCGGCAGATTGGTGATCGACGGCGTCGAAGCGCTGCGCTCGGCAACGTGGAGTTTTCCATCGTTCAGTCTTGAAAATGTCGCGCGAACCCTCTTGGGTGACGGCAAGGCGATCAGTACGCCCTACCAGCGCATGGATGAAATCAATCGCATGTTCGCCGAGGACAAGCCTGCGCTGGCGCGCTACAACCTGAAGGACTGTGAACTGGTCACACGCATCTTTGCCCACACCAGGTTGCTGGAGTTTCTGCTTGAGCGCGCGTCGGTCACGGGCCTGGCGGCAGACCGCAGCGGTGGCTCGGTGGCCGCCTTCTGCCACTTGTACATGCCTCACATGCACCGCCAAGGCTACGTCGCGCCCAACCTGGGCAGCCGCCCCGACGAAGCCAGTCCCGGCGGTTTCGTCATGGATTCACGACCTGGGCTGTACGATTCGGTACTGGTGCTGGACTACAAGAGCTTGTACCCCTCGATCATCCGCACATTCCTGATTGACCCTGTCGGCCTCGCCGAGGGGCTGCAACAGCCAGATGACACAAACGCGGTCGAAGGCTTCAGAGGGGCGCGTTTCTCACGCACACGTCACTGTCTGCCGGCGATCGTCGAACGTGTGTGGCGCGCCAGGGAACACGCCAAGCAGGATCGCAATGCGCCATTGTCCCAGGCGCTGAAAATCATCATGAATGCCTTCTACGGGGTGTTGGGCTCAAGTGGCTGCCGGTTTTTCGATGCGCGACTGGCCTCATCGATCACCTTGCGCGGGCACCAGATCATGCGCCAGACCCGCGCCCTGGTCGAAGCCCGCGGGTATGACGTGATCTATGGCGATACGGATTCGACATTCGTCTGGCTCAAGACCGGCCATGATGAGGCGGCGGCCGAGCAGATCGGCAATGCACTGGTGCGCGAGGTGAATCAATGGTGGCGCGAACACCTGCGCCAGAAGCTCGGCCTGGAGAGTGCGCTTGAGTTGCAGTTCGAGACCCATTACCGGCGTTTTCTCATGCCCACCATACGCGGCACCGAGGAGGGCAGCAAAAAGCGCTATGCCGGCCTTGTTCAGCGTGCCGATGGCACTGAAGACATGGTCTTCAAAGGGCTGGAATCGGTACGCACCGATTGGTCGCTGCTGGCCAGGACCTTCCAACAGCAGCTCTACCGACGCATTTTTCGCGGCGAGCCTTATCGCGAATTCGTTCGCGAGTACGTCGGCCAGATGCTCGCTGGAGAGCACGACGCTTCGCTTGTATATCGCAAACGCCTGCGCCGCCCGCTGGCGGAGTATCAGCGTAACGTGCCACCGCATGTGCGGGCCGCACGGCTTGCCGATGACTATAACCGGGAACTGGGTCGCTCGCTCCAGTACCAGCGCGGAGGCTGGATCAGCTACCTCATGACCACTGCCGGGCCCCAGCCGTTGGAGAATCGTCGTGCCCCCATCGACTATGACCATTATCTGTCACGCCAGCTGCAGCCGGTCGCCGATGCGATTCTTCCCTTTGTGGGTGATCGCTTTTCTACGTTGATCGATGACCAGATGCTGCTGTTTTGATCGTGAGGTAGTACCCCGTCGCCGCAGGTATGTTTGTCGTCTCGCTAACCTCCCGTGCAAAATCACTTCACGGGAGCAACTGATGGACACCGCACTCACTGATCAACAGCTGGCGGAGCAGGCCTGCCAGGATGGCCTGATCGCTGCTCGCTTGCCGGCCTGGCTCAAAAAGCTCGATAAGGCATTCATTGCCCAGGCAGGGCAAGCGCTGAACAGCAGCCTGAAATGCCGCCAGCGTCTGGCCGCGCGGTGGGGGTTGATTGAAGGTATTGAGGCATTCGCCAAGCCCCTGCTGGAAAAATCCCTGAGCGCTCGTTTCGGTATCACCCAGGGCGTGGACCAGTTGTGGTTTCGCAATGCTTACGAGGTACCGCTCGCCACTTACTTCCCGATACGGGTGCCCTTGTACGAACGCCACTACTACCAGATACCGCTGCTTGAAGCCGTCTTGCGAAATTTTACCGCTGAACAGACGCAGCCCCAGGTCTTGCCGCCGATGGCTGGCGTGTTCGACGCGGCGGGTAACTCGGTGCCCAGGCTTAGCGCCGCTCGGTTTGCCCAGTTGACCCGGGAACTGGATCTGGGTGGGCTCTATCAACAACACTTGTCTGCCCATCTAGCGTCGGCCTCCATGCAAGCGTTACTGGGTGAGCTGAACCGGCACGAAATGGTGCTTGATGCATTCAAGGCCGATGCCCAGGGCGTGTTCGCTCCCGGCGAGCTCGAACTGTTGGTCGATTTGTGGCAAAGCGGCAGGCTGGGACGCCTGCACGGCGATCGAGTGCTTCCTAAAAGCTTGCAGATTATGGATTGTCCATTGCAGCAGATTCTGGTGCTGGATGTGCGGGACGAATCGTTGGCACCTTTCTACACTTCGAGCAAGCGTGTGCTGGTGTATATCCCGGGTGACCCGTTTGGAGCCTGGAGCACAGCCGATAATCTGGAACGCTTTGAACGCGCTGTGCTCAACGCACGCTTGCGCCAGCCTGCCTATCAGCAGTTTTTTGCGCGTTTCATTCGACGTCGTGATAGCCAACGATTCTTCAGCCAGCTCGCGTCGGCTTTCTATGAAGACATACCGATCTGGGCAACAGCTGACCTGTACCCGGTAGCAAGCGCCTTGTCGGAGCCTGTGTTCGAAACCCTCGCCCGCAGCCGCGTTGCACACGTAATGGACGATGCCGCAACGCTGGCGCCTCCGGTCAACGCGTTGGATCGGGCCATTGGGCGCGCGCATGAGAAACGCCTGGCAGTCGAGGGCTGGACGTTGCTGGGGCTGGCCAGTTTCTGGCTACCTGGGTTGGGCCTGGTATTGCTTGCCGTGACTGCCTGGGAGTTGATGAAGGAGGTGTATCACGGGGTAGACACTTGGCACGAAGGCGAGACGGAGCAGGCTATGGACCATATGACCCATGTGGCCGCTCAAGTTGCATTGATTGGAGTTACCGCGGGAGCGGGTTATGGTTTGGCCAAGGTGTGGAAACGCTCGACGTGGGTAGATGGTCTGGTCCAGTCCAACGTTGAGGATGGGGGCGCGCGCCTGTGGTCCGAGGACCTGGCGCCCTTTCGAAGCTCCCCGCCACCTGTTGAAGCGGTGGCAGATCATGAGGGGATCAGCCGCCAGGATAGCCGCGCATGGATCCGCATGGACGGCCACACTTACCCGGTGCAGCAACGCACGACGGACGAGCAGTGGCAACTGGTGCCGCGCGAGGGTGTAGGTCCTCTTTTACAGCACAACGGTGCAGGTGCGTGGCGGTTGTGGAGTGAGTCTCCCCTGGATTGGTCGACCAGCCATTACCTGTTCAGGCGCCTGGGCGAGCCGATGGCTGAACTTGACGACACGCGAATCGAGCAGGTCATGGCCATTCACGCGCTCGACGATGACCAGCTACGCGGTTTGCATTTTCGCGGCGCCGACCTCTTGCCAGCGCTGATCGATACCAGCCGCCGTGCGCATCTTGCTCAGCGTACCGAGAACCTGCTGATGCAGTTGCGCACTGGTGTTGTAATCGAAGATCAGAGGCTGCTTGCGCAGGTTGTGCAGCTGACCGGTGGCGAGGGCCTGTCTTCTTCGGATCTGGCGGCGCAGCTCGATGCACGACGGTACGAGGTCATGCAGCACCTGCTTGATCAGCAAATGTCTCCTTCCAGTCAGGATATCCAGGCTTTGCAGTGCGTATTCCCACGCTTGTACCCCAGTGCGGCACAGGCGCTGCTGGCCAATGCGAGCAGTGTCGACCTGCAACGTCTGCGTCGGACGGGTCGCGTGCCATTGCAACTGGCCGAAGCTGCCCGTGAGCGCAGCTCGCACATTCGTGTGCAGCGCGCCCTCGAAGGCCTGTACTTGCGGACGTCGCAGGATACGGACTTGGCCAAGCTGGTCCTGAAATTGCTCGACTATCGAGTTGGAGGCATCGGTAATGTGCGGTGGCGCCTGTTGAGTGCGCAGTTCAACGGCGTGCAACTGACCAGTGCCGGAGAAGGGGATGTCGAGCTACAGCTGTTCCATGACACCCAAGGCTTCAGCGTAAGAAACGCCTTTTCGCAGGAAATCTGCCCTCCCGGGGACCTTTTCGAGGTCATCGTGAATGCCTACGATCAGGCCCAACTGACAACCATGGGGCTGCATGCGCCTTTCGCCGAAAGTTTGCGCCAGGAAGTCGCTGCGCTTGCCCAGGTTCACCGGGCAGCGCTGCCTGAGCTCCTGGGCATCGCGACTCGCGGCCGCTGGCAATTGCCCACCCGCTTGGCCGACGGCCGCGTGGGTTACGTGCTCAGTGGACGTGGAGGGCGCAGGCCCAACCCCTATCTGCGAAGGCTGAGGTTCCTGTACCCCACCTACACCGATAATCAACTCGACGAGTGGCTGACTGATGCGCGTTCGGCAGCAGGAGGCATCGAGGCGCGGCTGCAGTGCCTGGAGGATCAGTACCGGACGCTCAACATGCATTTGCGTATGTGGGCCAGGCAAGGCTCAAGTCATGCCGAGCGTCAACGTCGCCGGACGCTGGGAAGAGCCTTGCGCAATTGCTGGCAGCACGTGCTCGATGAGGGCATGCACGGCGACAGTCTGATTCTTGCCTATCGTTGGGACATGATCGGCATTCACACCGAAAGTCTACCGGAGCTGCCGCCCCAGATACGGTTTGATCATGTGTATTCGCTGTCGCTGCGCGACGCCAGCATCCGCTACCTGCCTGAAAGCTTTCTGGGTGCGTTTACCAGTGTCCGGTCGCTCGAGCTTCCCGATAACCAGATCTCTCGGATCCCCCAGGCGCTCTTGCAGATGGAACATCTGTGGACGCTGAACTTGGCGCACAACCAAGTGGTGCTGGACGCGGGGCAGGCAACCATTCTCGGTAGCTGCAGCCATTTGCGTTACCTGGACCTCTCACGCAACCCGTTGGGCAGGCCCTTTTCGGTGGGCGGGCTGACATGCCTGCACGAGTTGCGTATAGCAGGCGCCGGCCTGCGCAGCTTGCCTTACCAACTGCTCGAGAGCACTTCGCTGCGGGTGGTCGACTTGCGCGACAACCTGCTTACGGCGTTGCCTGAAGACTTCTATGAATCGCGCCTGTGGGTGGAGGGGGAGGTCCACCTGGGCGGTAATCCGCTGTCGGCTGTTGAGCGCGAACGGCTGGAGCAAGCGTTACTCACAGCGGCTACCCGCGCCCGTGATCGAGCGATGGTACTGGTGCGGCTGAACTGGATGGATGCGATCGGCCTGGCCCAGCGCACGGAACTGGGCACTTGCTGGGAACACCTGCAGGCCATGGAGGGCAGCGGCGAGTTCTTCGGTCTGCTCGAACGCCTGATGGAAACAGCGGATTTTCAGCACCGCACAGGCGCGCGCTATCTTGCCGGCCGAGTCCTGACATTGTTGGGGGCCATGCGTGATTCGAGCGACTTGAGGATGGCGATGTTCAGCGACGCTGAGCAACTGACCTGTCAGGACAGCGTGGCATTGCGTTTCAGCGATCTGGAAGTGCGCCTGCGGGTCTGGCAGGCCGAAGTCCAAGCGCAGCAAGGTGAACGAGAGCAGGTGCTGTTGCACCTAGGGCGGCAGCTGTGGCGTTTGGATGAAGTCGAGCGTGTGGCCATGGACGACGTGCGCTGGCGACAGGCCGATGGTGCCGATCCTGACGAGATCGAGGTGGTGCTGGCTTACCGCCTGGCGCTACGCGAGCGCCTTGACTTGCCCATTTTCACCAGCGGCATGTCATTCAGGGCGGTGGCCGGGGTCACCGAGACGCATATCGAAGGAGCAGCCAGGCGCGTGTTGCAAGCAGAAACCAGCGAGCAACTGGCCAACTCCCTGTTGGACAGGGAATTCTGGTGCAGTCACGTGCGCCGCTTGCATGCACAACGTTTCGACGAGATGAACGCACCTTTTCATGCACGGCTGGAGGCTGTGCAAGAGGCTGCTGATCTGAGCGAACAGCAGGTGTTACAGCAGACGGAAGAAATTTCGCAGCAACGCCAGGCGGCCGAACGGGCGCTTCTGCTGGACATCACGCGTCAGGCGCTGGACAGCGCGGCCGAGCCCCTTCAACCCTAGGAACAGGAGCGCCGTCGTGCCGGAGCAGGGTGAGCGTGTTGAGCTATGCTCGTAGGCATGCACGAGCCATGTAAGGCGCCACATGGCAGGGTGACACCTCCAGTTACTTTTGAGTTGCGCCTTGCCGGGTGGGTTGGTTTAGGCTCCTGCGTCGGATCTTTCTCCAAGGTCCGTAGTCTTTGTTTGATCGAGAGAATAAGGAGATGCGCATGCTTGTCCGGTCATTGACCCTCGCCGCCCTGCTCGCCGCCGTGAGCCCGGCTTTTGCGGCCGACAGTAGTGGGCCACTGGCCCAGGAGCTGGGCAAGGCAAGGCCATTGGTCATCATCGCCCCCAGCAGTGCCGACCCTACCCTCAGGGCCGTGACCAAGGCCATGGAGGATCCGGCTACGCAGACTGCCTTCAAGGAGCGCAACGTCGTGCTGTACAGCGTCGCCCAGATGATGGGGAAACGGGACGACAAGAACCTGGAGCAGCAGACCACCATGGCACTGATCCGCGAGCTCAAGCTTGGTGCGAGCAAGGGGACCAAGGTCATCCTCGTTGGCAAGGACGGTGAGCGGCACATGCTCAAGGATGATGACACTGGGGAGGTCCTCGATCCCCAGGCCATCATCAAGGCGGTGGACGATCTACCTGCCAGTGAAAAAGCGGTCAAGGCTTCCGAGCCGGTTGCGACCGCAGTGCAGGAAAAGACCAAGGAAACCAAGCCGGGCAAGGCCGCCAAGCCCACCTTACCGCCCAAGCCCTTGGAAGACTGAGCCTCTTGTCGAGCCCTCTCATGGAAGACCGGGTGCCATGCAGGGCTGCCAGCGCAGCCCTCACGGGTCAGGTCGTGGATTGTCCTGCGCTGCCAGTTTGGGCCAGGGATGGGTCATCGTGCAGCGATATCCGCGAGGTTTCCGGCAACGCCAGCCCGCCCACCAGCGCTATCAAGGCAATGACGACCAGATAGAAAGCTGGCGCCAGACTGCTGCCTGTCTGCCCGATCAGCCAGGTCGCGACCAGTGGGGCGGTGCCGCCGAACAGGGTATAGGCAACGTTGTAGGTGATGGCCGACGCGGTATAGCGTGTACGTGTCGGGAAACTTTCCGATAGCAGGGCCGCGGTTACCACGCCGCTGGACAACGCGCCTACCGCCAGCAGCACGACACCGAGCAAGGCGCCGAACATCGACCCCGAGCTGGCCAGCCAGTAGGCTGGGAACACGCACACCATCACCCACAAGCAGGTGAAGCCAATGGTCTTGCGCCGCCCGATCCGATCCGACACAGCGCCGGCAACCGGGCAGCCAGCGGCGGCGAACAGCAGCGCGACAGTGGTCACCAGCAGCGACTGGGCGCGAGTCAGGTTGCCCACCAATTGCAGGTAGGTGGCGAAGTAGGTGGTGAACATATAGAACGACAGTGCAGTGAGGGAGATGAATGCGCCCAGGTTGCGTATCGCTCGTCCATGGTGGCGCAGGGTCTGCTTGAGAGGCGAATGCTCGTGTTCCTTGCCCTGGGCCAGTGCGTCACGGAAGGCTGGCGTTTCTTCCATGCGCCAGCGCAGGTACAAACCGACCAAGCCCAGTGGTGCGGCGATCAGAAAGGGTACGCGCCAGCCCCAGGTGGCCATGGCTTCCGTGGTCAGGCTCGCTTCCAGGCCGTAGGCGATCACGGCAGCGCAGGCAAAGGCCGAGAACGTCGAGACCGGCACGAAGCTGCCATAGAACGCGCGCTTGTCGTTCGGTGCATGTTCCATCAGGTAAGCACAGGCCCCCGCATATTCACCGCCTGCCGAGAAACCTTGTAGACAGCGGGCGAGCGTCAAGAGCACGGGGGCTGCCAATCCGATGGTGGCATACGTGGGCAGTAGCCCGATGAGGGTGGTCGAGCCTGCCATCAGCAAGATAGTCAGCGACAGGATACGTTTGCGTCCCAGGCGGTCTCCCAGGGCGCCGAACACGATACCCCCCAGTGGGCGCAGGGCGAATGCCACCGCGAACACGGCGAAGGTCTTGAGCAGGGCGACGCTCGGGTCACCACTGGCGAAGAATTGGCTGGCGATGAGTGTTGCAAGAAAGCCGTAAACGGCGAAATCGAACCATTCGACGAAATTGCCGATGGCCGAAGCGGCGATCACCCTGCGCAGGGTGGCAGGGGATACCTCGTGAAGTGCGGACATGCGGGTGCTCTCCGATTTTCCATTGGCAGCCATGACGAGCGTGGTGCGGTCGAGCCGCGCCATCAGGAGTTATGGTTGTCAGTAGATCGGCCCCGCTTACGAGTCGCTTTGTCGAGGACGACCTTCGGATGCCAGAAACGACCGCGGCGAGCGGGGCTTTAGGCCACGACAACGCGATTGCGCCCACCTTGCTTGGCCAGATACAGCGCTCTGTCAGCCGCGGCCAACGTGCCGGCCGCATCGCCTGTGCCCTCCCAGTGCGCCACCCCAAGCGACACAGTCAGGGCGCCCACCGGCGCTACCGGGGTGTCCCCGATGGTCGCGCGCAGGCGCTCGGCCACACTGGCTGCCACAGCTAGATCCGCACCGGGCAAGAGCATCAGAAATTCCTCCCCGCCAGTACGGCACAGCAAGTCGCCTTCCCGGCAGCAACGGCGCATCGAATGGGCCAGTTGTCGCAACACGGCATCGCCGGTGTCGTGCCCGTGGCCGTCGTTGATCCGTTTGAAATGATCCACGTCCATGACGATGGCTGAAAAGCGCCGCCCTTCGGCCTCCAGCAACGACAGGCTGAATTCCAGCCCGCGGCGATTGATCAGCCCTGTCAGGGGGTCGGTCTGGGCTTCGCGGTTCAGGCGGCCAATGCGTTCGTGCAGCAGGTTCAGGCCGAACAACAACGCTCGCTTGAGCTCAGCCGCCTCGAAATACCACGCACGCACCCGATGCAAGTCTTCGGCCGTGTTGGCGCTGTCCATCATCCGTGCACTTGCGGCGAGCTGCCAGAGCGGCCGAGCGATGACCAATGCCAGCCACCAGAGCAGCAGGCTGCCGACCAGCGCCAGTGGCGCTGATGTACCTATCACATTGAGGACCAGGGTATTGAGCGGCGCCACGGTGCGTGACAGTGGTTGCTGGGCGACCACGCCCCAGCGGGCGCTGGGCACGGTGGCGAAGCCTGCGAGCATCTCGACTTTCTGGCTGTTGGTGAGCGCCACGGTGCCGCTGGGCAGTGTTGGCAACTGATCGATCAAGGCATTGCCCTGCACGACAGTACCGACGCGCTGGTTGTCAGGGTGATAGAGCAGGCGTCGCTGGTGGTCGACTACATAGAGGTATGAGCCGTCCTTGTAGAAATGCTCGCCCAGCAGGCTGTTGAGGATATTGCGTTCGCGCAGGTAGAGGGTGCCCCCTACGTAGCCCAGGTAACGGCCTTGCTTGTCGATGATCGGCTGCGAAAGCGTGACCACCAGGTTGTTGGCGGCAGAGACGTACGGGGTCGAGACCAGCGCACGCCGCAGGTGCAGCGCTTCGTCGACGCCTGGGGAGCGCATGCGCCCGCCCACCAGGTGCCGTAGCGGCGCAGGGGAAACTGACAACAATGTGCCGTCGGCATCGATCACGAACGTGGAATTGAACGCCATGCTCTGCGCCAGCACGCGGTCTGTTTCAACCTGCAAGGCCACGGCGTCACTCAATTGTCGGCCTTGTACACCTGCGCTGAACTGCAGTTGCTGCAAGGCGTTACCGATGAATGTTTCGGTGATGGCGGCCAACTTGGTGGCGTACACCCGGTTCGCTTCCAGTGCGTGATTGATCAGCAACTGTCGCTGGACGCGGTAGCTGGCAAAATAGCTGGCGCACAGCATCACCAGTGCGGTGAGTGCGCAGAGCACCAGAATGAGCCTGCGCAGGTCCAGTCGCAATCCATGCTTGGTGTTAGGCAATCCTGACCTCGGAATCATCAAATGCGGCGAATGGCAAGGAATGCTCATTGGCAGTCGCGTAGCGCGAGTGTCACTCAGGGGGCGTTTTTTTCAAGCGCCTTGAGTTCAGCCTCCACGTCCTGCATGCGCTGTTCAGCCACCGCCTGTACCTTGGCATCTGCGGCGGTTTGCTGCATCAGTGCCGTGAGTTTTTCACTCAACCGCTTGCCTTCCGGTGTCTTTTCCAAGGCGCGGGCCTTGGCGGGGTCCTGCAAGGCGCCGACGATACTGGCGAATTCGGCATCGGTGAAGTTCTGTTCGCTGTACAAGCGGAACAGGTCCTGACGCTGGTCGTCAACCGTCAGGTGCCGACGCAGGACCTGTTCGATACGGGTCTGGCTCACGTCAGGGTGCTTGCCCGCAAGGAGCACGGCCATGCGCTGAATGTTGTGGTCATAAGCCTCCTGCAGCGGCAACTGGGCAACGATCTGTTCTTCTCGCGAGGGTTTCTGGTCGCACGCCGTGACCGCGGCGGTGAGCGCAAACATGAGCAGCAACTTCGGGAGGCGAGGCATGGCTTGGCCTGAATGGGCTGTGGGGTAGGGCGATTATACGGGTGCGCGCACGTCCGGGACGAGCGTTGCATTTGCCTTGCCGGGCTGGCTGCGGTAGAACCAGGCCTTTGACTGCAACGGTTGCCCCATGCCTGAACTTACCCTGCGCCCCGTGACCCCCGAAAGCCGTGACGAGGTCGTGGCCTTTGTCGAGTCCGCGCGACGGGACTTGTTCCCGATGCTTGCCAAAGCGCCTTTACCTCCCGACCTTGCACAGTTTGATGATGTCTATCTGCAAGGCGCCGGCGCCTTCCTCGAAGCACGGGCGGGCGCAGGCCTAGTGGGCGTGATCGGCTACCTGCCCTATGACAACCGCTTTGCGCAGTTCGACTACGGTGACCAGCGTGTGGCCGAGGTCGTGCGCCTGTTCGTGTTGCCTGCCTATCGCCGGCTTGGCGTGGCGGCACGCTTGTTCGGGGCCTTGAAAGCACAGGCGGCAATCGATGAAATCGACCGTTTTTACCTGCACACCCACCCATTTCTGCCGGGCGCCGTCAGCTTCTGGGAGCGGCAGGGCTTCACCCTGCTAGACGTTGAGGACGACCCGATCTGGCAGACGACCCACATGGACCTGCGGCTGCGTTAGGCGCTCGGACATGTCCTACATTGACGCGGGTGTGATGGACCACGCGTTCATTTTCTTACAAGGCAGGTGATGGTTTGCTTCCTCGTGCACGGACTTTTCACAGCCGCAGAGGGAGAGTGACAATGCCGCACATGGCCCTGTACAAACTGAAACTGCTGGATGAATTCGAGGTTCGCACAGACGGTTGGTCGTTCGACGATTTCCAGAACCGCCTGATGGACATCTGGCGTGGCGCCACCCGCCAGGATGCCGCCTGCATCATCAATGCCGCGCACCGAGAGGGCAGGTGGCCCAGGACGGTCAGGCAATACCTGTTGAGTCGCATAAAGGTGGCCGGCCACGTCGAACCGGAGTTGGAAGCCACGTTCATCGAACTGTCTGGCTCGCTCACTGGCCAGGAGCGGGCGCAATGGTGCCGCACGGCGACCGATACCGTCCACTGACCGCTGACAGGGGCGCGCGGCGGCCTCGCTGTCGCCGCCCGTATTCAACATGCACTACCGTCGGCCTACTCGATGTTCACGATGTGGCGCGTGATACGCAGGCGCTCACGCGCTGCGAAAGCGCAATACCTGAGCGCCGTCCAGCGGGTCGGTGAGCACGTGCGCGTGAACGCCGAAGGTACTCAGCAAGCAAGCGGGCGTGAGCACATCCAGCGGTTTGCCCAGTGCGACCAGTCGCCCGTTGTTCAATACCGCCACACGGTCGCAGGTCAATGCCTGATTGAGGTCATGCAAGGCCACCAAGGTCGTGACCGGCAATGCCTGCACCTGCTGCAACAGGCCCAGTTGATGCTGGATGTCGAGGTGGTTGGTCGGCTCGTCCAGCAATAGCACCGCGGGGCGTTGCGCCAGCGCCCGGGCGATGTGAACGCGCTGGCGCTCACCACCGGACAACGACCCCCACAGGCGGCTGCGCAAATGCAGTGCATCCACATCAGTCAGCGCATGCTCGACGATGGCCTTGTCGTCCTCACCGAACGGCGCCAAGGCCGATAACCAGGGGATACGGCCCAACGCCACAGCGTCGAAGACTCGAATGGCATCGAGCGTGTCAGCATGCTGCTCGACCAGTGCCAATGACCTTGCCACCACTCGGCGAGGCAGGCGCGAGAGCGACCTGCCCAGCAGTTGCACGGTGCCAGTGGCCGGCTTGCGCAGGCCTGCCAGCACTTTGAGCAGCGACGACTTTCCCGAGCCGTTTGGCCCGACGATGGCCAGGGTCTCGCCGGCGTGCACCGTCAGGTCGATCCCGTCGAGCACTGGGCGGCCTCCCAGGTGCAGGCTGATGCCCTGGCAGCCCACTGGGGCGAGCTGCATGGGCGCCATGGCGGTCACGCGCGCCCCCTGCGGGCCACCAGGATAACTGCGAACACTGGCGCACCGATCAGGGCCGTGACCACCCCCACGGGGATGACCTGCCCGGCGATCAGCGTCCTCGACAGGATGTCCGCGGTGATCAAGAACAGCGCCCCGCCCAGGGCACTGGCCGGCAGCAGGCGGTCATGACCGGGCCCGAGCAGCAGGCGTAGCGCATGGGGTATGACCAGGCCCACGAAACCGATCGCGCCGACGATCGAGACCATGACGGCGGTCACCAGGGCTGCACAGCTGATCAGCAGCAGTTGAGTGCGCCGTACCGCAACCCCCAAGGAGGCTGCCGAGTCGGCGCCGAAGGTGAAAGCGTCCAGCGCTCGGCGTTGCCACAGGCAAACCAGAAGGCCCAATAGGGCAACGGGTACGGCCAGCCAGACCGAAGGCCAGCGCACGCCGCTGAGATTGCCCAGCAGCCAGAACAGAATGCCGCGGGCCTGTTCGGCCGTGGCCGACTTGGTAATAAGAAGCGCCGTCACGGCATTGAACAACTGTGAACCGGCAACCCCCGCCAGGATGATGTGAGCGCCAATGCCGCCCGGGCTCGCGGCGCGCGCCAGTAGCAGCACCAGTGCGAAGGCGGCCAGGGCACCGATGAAAGCCCCGGCTGACATGCTCAGCGTCATGCTGCCCAGGCCCAGCAGCCCGACCAGCACTGCACCTGTTGAGGCGCCTGCCGACAGGCCCAGCAGATAGGGCTCGGCCAGCGGATTGCGCAGCAACGCCTGGAGGATCACGCCGCAGGTGGCCAGCCCTGCGCCGCAGGCCGCCGCGACAAGGCTGCGGGTCAGCCGGTAGTTCCACACGACACCGGCGTCGATGGGGTCGACCGGGTAGCCCGCCTGCCAGGCATGGTTGGCCAGTACCTGGCCGACCAAGGCCAATGACAGCGGGTTTTCACCGATTGAAGTGCCCGCCAACAGCGCGCCCAGCAGAGCCGCCAGTGCGGCGCAGGTCAGCCCCAGACGCTTGATCACTGCGCTGCGACGCCGGTGGAGAAGGCCGTGGCCAGCGTCTGCACGCCGCGGAACAAACGAATGCCCGCCTGCATCGCCTCGGCATCGAGCACGATGATACGCCCATGCTTGACGGCGTCCATGTGCTGCGTCACAGGGTCATTGCGCAGAAAATCGAGTTTTTTCTGGTAGTCGTCGGCCGGAAAACGGCGGCGGTCCATGCGTGCAATGATCAGCCAGGTCGGGTTGGCCTTGGCCAATGTCTCCCAGCTCACGGTTGGCCACTCCTCGGTGGAGCTCACCACGTTGCGCACGCCAAGGGCACGCAGCATGAAGTCCGCAACGCCCTGGCGGCCTGCCACGTACGGGTCGGTGGCCAGATCGGCGCTGGAGAACCAGAACAGCGCCGAGGTAGTGGACAGGTCAACGCCTGCCAGCTGCGCCTGGGCATGGGCCAGGCGGCCCTTGAGCTCGTCGTTGAGGGCGGCGCCACGAGCCTGCACATCGAAGACGCTGGCCAATTCACTGACACTCTTATAGATGCTTTCGACCTGGAAGGCTTGCAGCCGCGTGCCGTCGGCGCCCACCCGGTTGTCCTTGCCTTCGCAATCCGACGGCAGCACATAGGTGGCGATGCCCAGCTCATTGAATTGCTCGCGCGTACCCACCGCACCCTGGTCCCCCACCATCCACTCGAACTGGGCCGTCACCAGCTGCGGGCGCTTGCCCACTACCGCCTCGAAGCTGGGCTCGTTGTCGGCAAGCCGAGGGACCTTGGCGTCCTGCGCCTGGTAATCGGGTAATACGTCATTGAACCAAAGCGATGACGCGGCCAGCCGGGGGGCCAAGCCCAGCGCGTACAGCATTTCGGTGCCTGCCTGGCCAATCGTCACCACGCGTTGGGGGGCTTGGGCGAACACCTGGGGTTTGCCGCAGTTGTCGACCGTCAGCGGATACGCGGTAGGTGCACCCTGAGCCAAGCCGGCAATGCCAAGGCCAGCGAGCAGGGTGGCGAAACGGGGCAGCATGCAGGACGATCTCCTGTTGGGCAGTTCCTGGTGGCTCGCGCAAGACGAACGCGGGATTCACTATTGATTTGAGCGGTGGAAACCGGGGGGGCACGCATGGTAGACCATCGCGCCGCCGGGTGAAACGCTTTAAGGGGCTGATTTAGCGCCTAGAAATACTTCAGCCACGCCAAGTCACGCCTGCGCGCCTTCAACCGGGCGAACCAGCGCACAGGTGGGTAGAGCATCAGCGGTAGCAGGGCCGACGTCAGCCAGACTGCGGCAATGGTCTCGAAACCGAAGTAGGCGCCCTGGTTGGCGCCCCACACGCCCACTGCGCTCAGGTACAGCAGTTTGAGCACGTACAGGTGCAGGAGATAGAAAAACATCGGGGCTGCGCCAAACATCGCCAGCACTGCGATCCAGCGCGGGTGCCCGGCGCGCTCGAATGCGCGCAGCAACAGCAGCCCAACGCCCAAGGTCAACATCAGGAACAGCAGTGATGGAGGGTACTTGGTGATGTTGAAGAAACTCATCAGCGTCTGCGTCAGCGCAGGGTGAATGCTCCAGTGCGCTTCGCCATAGCCGTTGATCACGCGTAGCGCGACAAAGCCCAGGAGTGCGCCGCACCCAGCCTGTAGCAGGCGTCGTTGACGCAGTGCCGGCGTGCAGGCGCTGTGCAACCAAGGGCCCAGCCAGTAGCCAACGGCGATGACGCCGAGCCAGGGCAGTACCGGGTAGGATGTGCGCAGACGCAGTGTGGCGCTGATGTCGAGCCAGGTACGGTCATGCGCGATGGCCCACGGCACATGCCAGGGGGATGTGGCGCTGAAGTGCACACCGTCAAGCAGGTTGTGCCCGGCGATGATGGCCAGCCCAACAGCGAGCAGACCAGCCCGGGGCAGCCATATCAAGGCTGACAGCGCCATCATGCTGATACCGATGGCCCAGATCACTTGCAGGTAGATCACAGTCGGCGGCACCTGGAATGTCCAGGCAACGTTCACTAGGGTGAGCTCCAGCACTACCAGAAACAGCCCGCGCTTGAACAGGAATAACGAGACTTCCCTGCGACTCTGCCGCTTTTCGCCATAAAGCCAGGCAGACAAGCCGGTAAGCAGCACGAAGACGGGCGCGCACAGGTGGGCGAGGGTGCGACTGACGAACAACGCCGGGTCGGTGGTTTCCACTGCCATCGGGTCACTGACCTGATGCTGCATGAAAAACGTTTCGCGGACGTGGTCCAGCAGCATGATCAGCATGACGATACCGCGAAGGGCGTCGATGCTCTGCAGGCGTTGATGGGAGAGGGGCGTCGGCAGGATTGCAGGGGGCATGGACATCACGTATCAAAACGAAGATCGCAACGTTATCTTATAACTCATGCGCTGAGCAAGGCTGTTCTTGGCATGCGCGCCTCGCTCGTATCGCCCAGGGCCGTTGCACGCATCCGGCCCTAACGCCCCTGCGCCTGTACTGCCTACCGACCCTTGCGACGCGCTACGCGCGCTTCGATGTTCTTGCGCCCAATGAGCAGCGCAGGCTTTTCCGTGACTGGCTCATCAGCCAGCCATTTGTACATGACAAGGCAATCCACCAACCCCAGATGCGCATGCCGATAGGCCTTGGGCAAGCGGCCGACGGTTTCGAAGCCCAGCTTGTGCCACAAGGCGACCGCCACCTCGTTGCTGGCAACCACCGAATTGAATTGCAGCGCCAGGAAGCCTTCCTGGCGAGCCAGCTTCTGTGAGTGCTCGCACATCAAGCGCGCCACGCCTCGGCCACGTGCTTGCTCGGTCACCATGTAGCCGCAATTACCCACGTGGCTGCCTGGTCCGCCGGCATTGGCCTTGAGGTAGTAGGAGCCCAGGAGCTCGCCCTGGGCTTCGGCCACCAGTGTGTGCCGGGGCAGCTCGAGCCACAGATGCCGGGCCTGCTCAAAGGTCATGTCGGGGTCAAGGGCGTAGGTTTCCCGCGCCTGAACCACCGCCTGTAGCGTAGGCCAGAAGCGCTCGAAGTCGTCTGGCGTCATGGGGCGGATATTGATCATGTGCAGCCTCAGATGTAGATGAACACCAGCACCAACGCGGCGACCACTGCCCATTTCTCGAGGTAGTAACGCATGCGATTACGCTTCTTCAGCGCCTTGCCCCGTTCGCGGATGCGATAGATACGGGTGAACAGGCGATTGATGGCGCCGGTCTTGTCGCCCGCATCGTTGGGTGCAGCGGCAGCGGCCATGACGTTGCGGCTGAACCAGCGATTGAACGCCGTGGCCCAGCGGTACTTGAGGGGGCGCTCCACATCGCAGAACAGAATGATGCGATTGTGCTCGGTGGTGTTAGCCGCATAGTGGATGTAGGTTTCGTCGAACACCACGCCCTGGCCATCGCGCCACGAATATTTCTCGCCATCGACGTCGATGTAGCAGCCGTCGTCGTTGGGAGTGTCCAGGCCCAGGTGATAGCGGTAGGAGCCAGCATAGGGATCGCGGTGCCGAACCAGCTTGGCCCCAGGGGGCAGGGTGGCGAACATGGCGGCCTTGACGGTGCCGATGCCTTGCAGCAGTTGTGTGGTGCGTGGGCACAGGGTCATGGCCGACGGATGACTCTCGCCGTACCACTTGAGGTAAAACCGCTTCCAGCCGGTTTTGAAGAACGAGTTGAAGCCAACATCGTCGTAATTATCGGACTTCTTGATTTCACCCACCTGGAGTAAACGCTGGGCTTCCTCACGGATCTCCTGCCAGTGTTCCTGCAGCGGTTGTAGCTCGGGGAAGGCTTCAACCGGCAGGTAGGGCTTGGCTGGATGTTTCGAGAACAAGTAAAGGAAACTGTTGACCGGGGCCAGGAAACTGGAATGGTCACCCAGCTGGCGAGTCAGCTTGTGACGTACCCGACCGCGCAGGTGAACGTAGGCGATCGAGAAGACGAAGAGCAGAACGAGTGCAATTTTCATGGACGTTTACTTGTCGAAAAATGGCCATGCGCATGGCATAAGCCCGCCAGCATAAACAATCGTCGCAGCAGTTTGTACTGATTGTTACGAAACTGTCCGGCCGATTCGGTGTCGCGTTGCACAGTCCGCGACCCTGGTTTCACCTTCAGGAGATCTTATGGTTCAGGACACACGCTCCAGCGCCAGCCCCTTCAAGCGGCTGTTTTTCGCCCTGCCGGTCAGTGATGCCCAGCGCCGCGATGTCTCCCAGTGGCGGCGCAGCCTGGCGCTGCGCAGCGGCAAGCCGGTGCCAGCCGCCAACTTCCATGTCACCCTGGCCTTCTTGGGCAATGTCGACGCGGCTCAGGTGCCGTCTGTGTGCGCTGCCGTCGACCAATTGGTGCTGCCCGACAAGGCGCCGAGGCTGGTGCTCGATCGCTTGCAGGTGTGGCAGAAGGCCGGTGCCCTGGTGCTTGAGGCGCAGCATACGCCTGCGGTGCTTCTTCAACTGGTCTATGGGCTGCAACAGGCGCTGCTGCCCCTGGGGATCGCCGTGGCAGACCGCAGCTTTCGCCCGCACTTGACGCTGTCTCGCGAGTTTCACGGGCAGCCCCCTGAAGCCAGCTCGCCACCGGAGTTCTTTGTCAGCGCCCGGGAATGTGTACTTTACGAGTCCCGAAAGGGCGCTTACCAGGCACTGGCGCGCTGGGCATTAGGGGATGGGGGCGCATTCCTGAGCCCGCCGGGCTCACACCGGTAGGCTCTGATAGGGCAATTCTTCGCCGGGGCTGCGTTCGAACTGGCGTTTGTACTCGCGGCTGAACTGCGACGTGCTCTGGTAGCCCACCCGATGGGCGACCTGTGCCACGCCCATTCCTTCGCCGATCAGCATCTGCTGTGCCTTCAGCAGCCTCAGGCGCTTGAGGTACTGCATAGGCGCCATGTCCGTGCAGCGTTTGAAATGCTCGTGGAAGGTGGAGACGCTCATGTTCGCTCGCCCAGCCAGAGCCTCGACGCTCAGGGGCTCACTGTAGTGCTCGCGCAGGTGGGCTAATGCAGCACCAATGCGGGCGAAATGGCCCTGCTGCTCGACCAACGCTCTCAGTACCCCGGCCTGTGGGCCACGCAAAGCGGCGTACAGCACTTCGCGTACCCGGGCCGGCCCCAGCACCTTGGCGTCCACAGGGTCTTGCAGGCACTCCAGCAATCGCTCGACCCGCTCGCGCATGGGCGCGTCCAGGGCGGCCGAGGTCATCGACTGGGGCGTCTGAGCCTGTACCGGGCCATCCGTGGCAAGGCCGGTGCTCTGCACCAGTTCGCTCAGCGTGGCGCGGTCGATCGCGACTGCCACGCCCAGCAAGGGCACATCGGGCGTGGCGAAGGTCTCGCACATGAAAGGGACCGACAGCGCCTGCACTAGGTAATGCCCGGCGCCGTACTCGAGCGTGCGGGGCCCCAGGCGGGCCAGCTTGCTGCCCTGGGCCAGGATCATCAGGCTCGGCTCGTAGATCTGCGGGCTGCTGGCCACGTAGTGGTCCCAGCTCATCACTTGTACCTGGGGCAGGTGGGTGGACACGAACCCTGGGCGTAGTGCCAGGCGACGTATGAGCGTGCAAAGCGGGGCATTGGCGTCTACGTGACGGGTCAGTTGCATGGAGCACCGGGGCAGAGAATCGGACAGCATGGGGAGTCGAATTATGCCCGCCGCGCGTGGTCTTCACCAGCAGCTTCGGAGAATCAGGCAAGGCTTCCGGAGAATCTGCGGTGGGCAATGTCCCTCTCTAGGAACAAAATGCTTCACATGAACCGTTTCACTTAACCGCGAGGTCTCCATGTATACCGCTATCGGTTACGCCGCCCAAACCCCCACCAGCCCGCTGGCACCCATGACCTTCGAGCGCCGCAGCCCGCGCCCGGATGACGTGGCCATCGACATCCTGTATTGCGGGGTGTGCCACTCGGACATCCACCAGGCCCGCAACGAATGGGGCATTGCGGTCTATCCCTTGATGCCCGGCCACGAGATCGTCGGCCGCGTGACGGCAGTAGGCGCCCAGGTCACCGGCCACAAGGTCGGTGACCTGGTCGGTGTCGGCTGCATGGTGGATTCCTGCCGTCAGTGCGCGGCCTGCGCCAAGGACCTCGAGCAATACTGCCTCGAAGGCCCGACCATGACCTACGCCACGCCCGATCGCGTCGATGGCAGCAACACCATGGGTGGCTACTCCAGCAGCATCGTGGTCAGCGAGCATTTCGTGGTACGCATCCCCGAAGGCATGGACCTGCCTAGCGCCGCTCCTATCCTGTGCGCCGGTATCACCACCTATTCACCGCTCAAGCACCACGGTGTAGGCCCAGGCCACAAGGTGGGCATTCTTGGCATGGGTGGCCTGGGGCACATGGGCATCAAGCTAGCCAAGGCGCTGGGTGCCGAAGTCACGCTGTTCACCCGGTCCGAGGCCAAGGCCGCTGAGGCGCGTCGCCAGGGAGCAGACCATGTGATCGTGTCCACCGACGCCGAGCAGATGAAAGCCGCTGCCGGTCGCTTCGACTTCCTGCTCGACACCATCCCTGTCCAGCACGACCTCAATCCCTACCTGGAAACCCTGACGTTCGACGGCGTGCACATCCTCGTCGGGCTGATCGAACCGATCGAGCCTGCGCTGCATGCTGCCAACCTGGTCATGAAGCGCCGCGTGCTGGCCGGCTCGTTGATCGGCGGTATCGCAGAAACCCAGGAGGTGCTGGACTTCTGTGCCAAGCACGACATTCGCTGCGACATCGAGATGCTGGACATCCGCCATATCAACGAGGCGTATGAGCGCATGATCGCAGGCGACGTGAAGTACCGCTTCGTGATCGACATGGCGACCCTCAAGGCCTGATCAGCCATTGACCTGCTCCGGGGCAGCCGGTGCAGGTCCTGTTGCTGGCCTTACCAGGCCAGCGGCTTCTCTCCACCTCTCCAGAACAGCCAGCGCCGGACCTCACCATGCGGGCCTGTGCCGATCTGCCAATCGGGTCGGCCACGGTCGAGCGCGATCACCGAGATGAACCCCGCATGGCTTGCAGCGACGAGGGTTCTCCCATCCTCGCTGATGTCCATCGCGCTGATGGTCGAACCCAGATAGTGCTGCCAGCGTTCGCTACCGTCTTCCCCGAACGCCCTTAGATAACCATAGGCATCACCGACGATGTACTCGTCCTGGCGCGCCACGCCTGCATAGACCCGTGCGCCTTCCTGCACCACCGGCGTGCGGGGGTCCTGGCTGTAGTAATCCGTGTCCAGGCCTTCCAGGTCGCTCACCCTGACGGCCAGCGATGCGCCGCTGTAGAAGTGACAGGCATTGAGCAGCAACTGGTCCCCGGCGCGGTTGAACAGGGCGTAGTGCGGGTATTCGCTGGCCGGCCCGATACTGGCAACAGGCCGTAACCGATGGTCCAGCACCTGGTGTCGGTTGGCTTGCTCGCCCACCACGACCCGCTTGCCGTCAGGCGAAACAGCGCCGTGGGCCATGCTCAGGCCAAGGATGATGTCATCGGGGTCCGTGCCCTCTGCCAGCGCTTGCTCGACCTGCTCCTGGCGTGGCAGCAGCCGGCTCGCGCCCTGCTCGGATAGCACGAAAATGCCCTCGTCGCTGACCAGCAGCACCTGTTGCCCGTCGGGGAACGGTATCAAGGCAGTCGCAACGGGGGGCAGGTCGAAAGGCTCGAACGGATAGCCCTTGGGCAACCCCTCCAAACCGGTAGGCCAGGCCAGCCGCCGCACCTGTGGGCCGCCCCATCCATCGGTCACGCGCACACCCTCGGCATTGGCCAGGGCGAAGAAGCGCCGAGCCGGGCACCGGCCGAAATGTTCGACGCCGATGATGGGTGTCACGCTGTAACCATCGATACGCACCACCTGGCCTTTCTCGTGAGGCATGCCGATCCGTGCGAGCAGGCTGCCGTCGTCGAGCAGCAGTAACGTGGCGATACCCTGGCCGTGCGTATCGAGCAGGGGCAACAAGGGCGCATGGGCTGGCGGCCAGGCCTGGCGAAACGTCTGGCGCTGGTGCTCCTCGACAGCCGGCTGATTGACCGTGCGCAAGGCGGCGCGCCAGGCGTCCAGCAAGTGCTCGGTGGCAGGGTGCCGGGGTTCTTCGAGCTGGTCCCAGCCGTGCGCACGGCCTTGTGCGACATAGTCGTTGACGGCCTGGGCGTAGGTGATAACGGCCTGCTGCCATTGCTGCTGGGGATGCTGCTTGTCCATGAGTGGGTGGAACTCCTTGATGTGCGCCAGTATCCGAGATTGCGCATGGTACTCCTTCGGTACGGCGGTTGTGAGGCCCAAGCATGACGCGTACCATGCCTGCGTCCCCAATTTTAATAAGACACACGCTCATACCGCTCCTTGCCGGGGCTGGACGTGCGTGGTCTTGCCTTGCCTGTGGAGAACCGGTTTCACGCCATGAACGGACCCCTACCTGACCATTTGCCACCCACTGTAGGCGGCGGCAGCTGGCTGAGCGTCATCGCCCTGGCGTTGGCCGCCTTCATCTTCAACACCACCGAGTTCGTCCCGGTGGCGCTGCTCAGCGACATTGGCCGCAGCTTCGACATGACCACTGCGCAAGTGGGGCTGATGCTGACCATCTACGCCTGGGTCGTGGCACTGGCATCACTGCCGATGATGCTGATGACCCGCAACATCGAGCGGCGGCGCCTGCTGCTGTTCGTGTTTCTGGTGTTCATCGTCAGCCACCTGCTGTCGTGGCTGTCGCAGAGTTTTGCGATGCTGCTGCTCAGCCGCATCGGCATAGCCCTGGCGCACGCCGTGTTCTGGGCGATCACTGCCTCGCTGGCGGTGCGCGTCGCCCCGCCTGGGCAACAGGCCAAGGCGCTGGGCCTGTTGGCCACCGGCACGACGCTGGCGATGGTGCTCGGCATCCCCCTGGGGCGCGTGGTGGGCGAGGCGCTGGGATGGCGCGTCACCTTCCTGAGCATCGCCGGCGTGGCGCTGGCGACCATGCTGTGCCTGATGAAATCGCTGCCGTTGCTGCCGAGCCAAAACTCGGGGTCGTTGCGCAGCTTGCCGATACTGTTCAAGCGGCCTGCGCTGGTCATCACCTACCTGCTGGTGACGCTGGTGATCACCGCGCAGTTCACCGCCTACAGCTATATCGAGCCGTTCGCCTTGCATGTCGCGCAGATCAGCGGTGAACGCACCACGTTGGTCCTGCTGTTGTTTGGCGGCGCTGGCGTGGTCGGCTCGTTCCTGTTCAGCCGCTACAGCGACCGTTTCCCCCAGGGTTTTCTGGTGGGTTCGATCGGCATGCTGGCAGTTTGCTTGCTGCTGCTCTTGCCCTTGTCCGGCAGCTTCAATGCATTTGCTGTGCTGAGCATGTGCTGGGGTGTGGCGATCTTGAGCTTCAGCCTGTCGTTGCAGTCACGCACCTTGAAGCTGGCTTCCGACGCCACGGATGTGGCCATGGCGTTGTTCTCCGGTATCTACAACATTGGCATCGGCGGGGGGGCGTTGCTGGGCAGTATCGTCAGCAGCTACCTGGGCGTGGCCAATATCGGCCTGGTCGGCGGCAGCGTGGCAGTGGTCGGCTTGTTGCTGGCAGTCGGCAGTACCCGCCGCTTTCGCGACGCGCTGACGCATTGAGTGTGGCTTACAGGCCAGCAAGGCTGCTCAGCTCAGTACCGCAGCCCACGCTGAGAGCAAGAGCAGCCCGCCCAGGGCTCGGTTGAATAAGCGCATGCGGCGTGGCGTTTGCAGCCAGGCCGCACTGCCTGCGCCCAGCACCGCCCACAGCGTCATGCACGGCAGGGCGATCACCAGAAACAGCAGCGCCAGTTGCCACACCGCCAGGCCGGGCGCGGCAAACACGCCGATCACGGCCACGGCCATCAGCCACACTTTGGGGTTGATTACCTGCAACGTTGCCGCGTCCACTGCCGTAAACGCCCGCACCTGGGCTGCCGCGCCGGTGTCGCCGGCGCTACGCAGCAGTTGCCAAGCCAGCCAGCTCAACCACAACACCCCGCCCCACATCATCATATGCTGGACTTGCGGGTGACGCGTCAACCATTGGCCCAGCCCCATGCCTACCAGCAATACGGTGGCCGCAGCGGCCAGGCAAGCCGCCAGGATGGGTACCAGTGTGCTGCGCAGGCCGTGACGCGCACCTTGGGCAAGGATGAGCAGATTGGTCGGGCCCGGGCTGATGCTGGCAACCAGGGCAAATGCCATAAATGGCAGGAAAGAATGCGTCATGTGCAGGGGCTCCTTGAGATCAGCCACCATGCTCGCCGTTTGCATTGCGTCAGTCTGGAAGGATTGAGCAGCGTTTGCGGTAGTGTGCCGGCGTGAGTCGATAGGCCCGCCGAAACCAGCGGCCCAGGTGGCTCTGATCGGCAAAGCCCAAGGTGACGGCTACGTCTGCAGGGCTGGCCCCGCCGGCAAGCAAACGCCGGGCCCTGGCCAGGCGCAGCTGGATCAGGTACGCATGGGGGGCAAGCCCGAATGCCGCCTTGAAGGCTCTGGTCAAGCGATAGCGGTCGATACCACAGGCTGTTGCCAGCTCCTGGAGGCCTACATCCCGTGCGAGGTTGTCATGCAGATAATCGCGGGCCCGTTGCGCCGTGAGTGGCAGGCGCGGGTCCGGGTCGACCCGCTTGCGCCAGTGCAGGTGGCGTGTGAGGCAGGCGAGCAGGGCGTCGGTGGCCGACTGCCTGACGAGGAGCAGCTCGTTTGCATGCAGTGCATTGAAGGCAAAAGCGGTGGTTTGGGCGAGCTGCAGGTCCTGGGTCAGCGTGTCGGCGAAACTGGGCAAGGCATCACGGGGCGCGTGTTCGAACAGCAGGCGCAACTGCTGCTCCAGCCAGTCCGGCTCCAGGTAGAGCGTAGAGTAGGTAAAACCGTCTTCAGTAGGCGCAAGCCCATCGTGCAGGTCCCCAGGCTCAAGCATGAAGACCTGACCCGGCACGCTGCGGTGCCTGACCCGACGGCAATTGAATTGCTGGACCCCTTGCTCGGTCACACCGACCAGGTAGCTGTCGTGCCAATGGGGATCGTAGGCATGACCGACGAAATGCGCGCGGATCGACTCGATGCCGGTCTCGGCGTCCTGCTTGAGGTCGATCCAGTTACTCATGGGAGCTCGCTGTGTGCACGCTGATGCGGGGGCTGTATCACGAGCCTAATGCCCCCGGTTTCAGGTGTCTGGAAGATTTGTGCAACTGCCGAGCCTGGCTGCCGGCTGCAGTGCGTCGAACCGCTGGCGCAGCCACTGGTGCAGTTGCGTGACGGCGGGCGTGAGCTGCTTGCGGTGCGGACATACCAGCGTGACCGGCGTCGGCTCGCCCGGCCATTGAGGCAGGACGATTTCCAGTCTGCCACAGGCCAGGTCGTCGCTGACATCCAGCCACGACTTGTAGACGATTCCCTCGCCAAGTACCGCCAGGCGGCGAATCACATCGGCATCATCACTGACCAGTGGCCCTTGCACGTGCACCGTGCGTTGGCCGAGTTGCCACTTGTCGTACACCCGTCCGTGCTGCATGTACAACAAGCAGGCATGAGTGTGCAGTGCTTCGGGTGTCTGGGGTCGGCCGTGGCGGGCCAGGTAATCGGGCGAGGCGACCAGCACGCGCTGGTTCCAGTCGGCCAGGGGGAGGGCAATGTAGTTGGCGTCCTGAGTCAGGCCGTAACGCACGGCGACGTCCACCGGATCACGGCTCAGGTCGGCAATCTGGTCGGACAGCATGAAGCGCAGGTGCAGGGCCGGGTGTTCCCGGCGAAACGCGCTGAGCCATGGCAACAGCATGTTGCGGCCCAGGTCCGAGGGCGCTGAAACCTGCAAGGTGCCGCGCAGGGCGGTGGCATTGTCATGCAAATCGTCATGCCCGCGGCGTAGGCTTTCCAGCACGTTCACGGCGGTCGGCAGATAGCGCTCGCCCTCGGCAGTCAGGCGCAGGCTGCGGGTGGTGCGAACGAACAGGCGCACGTCCAGGTCACGCTCCAGCCGCTTGATGGCGGCCGCCACCTGGCCGGGTAACAGGTTCGCTTCTAGGGCAGCTGCGGTGAAGCTGCCCAGTGCGCTACTGCGTACGAACAGTTCGAGGTCGGCAAGGCGCAGCATTGTCACTCCGTGGGTGAAAGTGTTGCTCGATTGTGCCGGTTTTTATTTGTGGCAGGAAAGATACCATGGGCACTTCTTTCCTCTCGACGACCGGAATTGCCCATGGATACCGTCTCGCTGGCCAAGCGCCGCTACACCACCAAAGCCTATGATGCATCGCGTCAAATTCCCCAAGCCACGGTCGATGCCTTACTTGAGCAATTGCGCTACAGCCCATCGTCGGTGAATTCCCAGCCCTGGCATTTCGTCGTCGCCCAGAGCGACACTGCCAAAGCCCGCCTGACCACAAGTACCGACACCGACTACGCCTACAACTCGCCCAAATTGCGCGATGCCTCCCATGTCATCGTTTTCTGCGCGCGTACCGACATGACCCAGGTGCACCTGGAGGCCGTGCTCGCCCAGGAAGCACTCGACGGGCGTTTTCGGGATGAGCAGGCCAAGGCGGCTCAGGACAAGAGCCGGCGCCACTACGCCGACCTGCACCGTTACGAGCGCAAGGACCTGCAGCATTGGATGGAAAAGCAAACCTATCTTGCCCTGGGTACCGCCTTGCTGGGCGCGGCTGCCTTGGGCCTGGACGCTACCCCCATCGAAGGTTTCGATAGCCAGCGCATGGATGCCGAGCTGGGGTTGCGCGAACAAGGCTTCACCAGCGTAGTGCTGCTGAGCCTGGGCTATCGCAGTGAAACCGACTTCAATTCCGGGTTGAGCAAATCGCGGCTCCCGGCCTCCCAGGTATTCACCTTCCTGTAAAGGCATGCCCGGCTGGCGTGATTCACCACAGTGCAGCGCTGGCCGTCTTCAATGCCGAGGCCATTACCGCAATGGCCTTGTCTACCTCTGCCTCTGTGGTGAACCTGCCGATGCTCAGGCGAATGCTGTTACGGGCACGGCGCTCGTCCAGCCCCAGGGCCAGCAGGACGTGGGATGCCGCATTGTTCGCCGAATTGCAGGCCGAGGTGGTCGACAGCGCCAGTTGCGTGGCAAGCGCCGCGTTGTTGAACCCCGCCTGCTCGATACACAGGTTCAAGGTGTGCGGCACGCGCTGGGTTGCGCAGCCGTTGAGCGTAATGCCGGGCAGTGCCAATAGACCCTCGCGCAGGCGCGTGGCCAACTGTGCCAGGCGCTGGTACTCGCCGTCGCCCGGTTGACCCGCCAGGGCAAACGCGCTGCCCATGCCCGCGATCTGATGCGTCGCCAGGGTGCCGGAGCGCAAGCCTTGCTCGTGACCACCGCCATGCAGCTGCGCACGCATGCCGGCGCGGGCCCGTGGACCGACGAACAGCGCACCGATGCCCTTGGGGCCATACACCTTGTGGGCTGAAAAGGACATAAGGTCAACGGGCAGGCCGGCCAGGTCGATGCCGAGCTTGCCAACCGCCTGGGCGGCATCCACGTGCAACAGGGCGCCGTGCGCCCGCACCCGCTCGCCGATGGCAGCGATGTCGGTCACCGTTCCCAGTTCATTGTTCACCGCCATCAGCGACACCAGGCGCGTGTCGGCGCGCAGCGCGTCCTGAACCATGGCGGGATGGATCAGGCCTGATCGGTCCGGTTGCAGTCGCGTCACTGTCCAGCCCTGGCGCTCCAGTTCGGCCGCTGTGTCCAGAACGGCCTTGTGCTCTAGCTGACTGGTAAGCAGATGCCCAGGCTGGCCCAGTCCCTGTGCGATCCCTTTGAGCGCCAGGTTGTTGGACTCGGTCGCCCCGGATGTCCATACCAGCGACGCCGGCGACGCCCCTACGCGTTCGGCCACCTGCTCACGGGCCAGTTCGACTGCATCACGCGCTGCCTTGCCGTAGACATGCCCGCTCGAGGCCGGGTTGCCGAAATGGGCATGCCGACCCAGGCACGCAAGCATGGTCTCGATCACTCGATCGTCGACCGGGGTGGTGGCAGCGTAATCGAAGTAGAGCGGGGCGTCAGTCATGAGCAGGTCCATTGGCAAGAGAGCGAGGGTGCCTGAACAAGATTAACTGCGCTGTGAAGAGACTTTTGCTCTAAATCAGGGCTTTTTAAGACCATTTTGCAAAAGCTTTCTCCCGCTCAGGCATAACGGAAAAAATGTTCCCGTGCTTGCCACGACCCTTCAGACGGTTTTTATTCACGCACCGCGCAGAGACCGTTCCTCTTCGCTGACTACTCGCTCGCACAACTCTGTGATCTGCTCGCGCATCCAGCGGTTCGCGGGGTCCTGATCAGTGCTTTCATGCCAGTACAGGTGCGTCTCCAACGCAGGCACCTCCACAGGCAGGGGCTTGTAGCACAGCTGATGACGGCGGGCGAAACGCTCTGGCACGGTCATCACCATGTCGGTTTGCTGCAAGACTTGCGAGGCCATCAGGTAATGCTGTGAGCGCAGGGCAACCTTGCGCTGTACGCCCATCTTGCCCAGCGCAAGGTCCACGTAACCCAGCCCGTTGCGGCGGCTGGAAATGTGGATGTGGGTCATGCCAAGGTACGCGTCCAGGCTCAATGCCTTGTCGGCCTGCGGGTGGCCTTGGCGCAGGGCGCAGACGTAGCGGTCCTGCATCAACTTGATGTGCCGCACTTGAGGGTCGGTGTTGAGAGGGGCATCGATGGCGAAGTCCAGTCGTCCCGCGGCGAGCTCCTTGGTCGTTTCTCGACGCTTGCACAGGAAACTCTCGATCAGTACCCCAGGTGCCAGGCGACGCAGACGCTGGAACAGCGGCGGCAGGATCACGGCCTCGGTCAGGTCGGTCATGCTGATGCGAAAGGTCTTGCTCGCTTGCAGGGGATTGAACGTTCGGCTTTCCTGCACTGAGGTGCGCAGCAACGCCAGGGCGCTGCGGACCGAGCCGATGATGTTTTGCGCCATGGGTGTCGGCACCATGCCCTGGGCGGTGCGCACGAACAGCGGATCGTTGAAGGTCTCCCGCAGCCTGGACAATGCATTGGACACGGCAGGCTGGGTGATGCCGACGATCTGCCCGGCACGGGTGAGGTTAGCTTCGGTGTAGATCGCATCGAAGACGATGAACAGGTTGAGATCGACCTTGCTGAGGTTCATGAGCGCCGCTCGTTCTTGGAATTATCGGCTGATCATATATCGGTTATGAATGTTAATACACGCCGAAAATAGACTAGGTGGATGACCCATGCCTGCCCTAGGCTTGCTTCATGTCATTCGACCCGAAGGAACCCGCCAATGGATTTCGCCTATTCGCCCAAGGTGCAAGCGCTGCGCGAGCGCGTGACTGCATTCATGGATACCTACGTCTATCCTGCCGAGTCCGTATTCGACCGCCAGGTGGCCGAAGGCGATCGTTGGCAGCCTACCGCCATCATGGAGTCGTTGAAGACCAAAGCGCGCGAGGAGGGCTTGTGGAACCTTTTTCTGCCTGAATCCGAATACGGTGCAGGGCTGACCAACCTGGAGTACGCCCCACTGGCAGAGATCATGGGCCGTTCATTGCTGGGCCCGGAGCCGTTCAACTGCTCGGCACCGGACACGGGAAACATGGAAGTGCTGGTGCGCTACGGCACGGCCGCGCAGAAGCAGCAGTGGCTGGAGCCTTTGCTGCGGGGCGAGATCCGCTCGGCATTCGCCATGACCGAGCCCGATGTGGCGTCCTCAGATGCCACCAATATGGCGGCCACAGCAGTGCGCGAAGGGGACCAATGGGTCATCAATGGCCGCAAGTGGTGGACCTCCGGCGCCTGTGACCCACGGTGCAAGGTGCTGATCTTCATGGGCCTGTCCAACCCGAACGGCCCGCGGCATCAACAACATTCGATGGTTCTGGTGCCGATGGATACCCCCGGTGTGAGGGTGCTCAGGCCTTTGCCGGTGTTTGGCTACGACGACGCCCCCCATGGCCATGCCGAGGTGGTGTTCGAAAATGTGCGGGTGCCATTGGAGAACGTGCTGCTTGGAGAAGGCAGGGGGTTCGAGATCGCCCAGGGCCGACTGGGGCCTGGGCGCATTCACCATTGCATGCGATCCATTGGCATGGCCGAACGGGCCCTTGAACTGATGTGCAAGCGCGCGGTTGGCCGGACTGCGTTCGGTCAGCCACTGGCGCGCCTGGGCGGCAATGTCGACAAGATTGCCGATTCGCGCATGGACATCGACATGGCACGACTGCTCACGCTCAAAGCGGCCTACATGATGGACACGGTGGGCAACAAGGTGGCCCGCAGCGAAATCGCCCAGATCAAGGTGGTAGCACCGAACGTGGCGCTGCGCGTGATCGATCGGGCGATCCAGTTGCACGGTGGCGCGGGGGTCAGCGCTGACTTTCCGTTGGCCTACATGTACGCCATGCAGCGCACGCTGCGCCTGGCCGACGGGCCCGATGAAGTACACCGGGCTGCGATCGGCAAGTACGAGATCGGCAAGCACCTGCCTGCGTCGGGTTCAGCGGCCCAACGCTGATTGCTGTGGTCACCCCGCCAGGCTCAGCGGGCCGAACGGCTGTTGGTATCGGCAGGCGTAGTGGTGGCAGGTTTGTGCAGATGCGCGCCCGTAGGGTCATCCAACTGAATGACGACGCCTTTCTGCCAACTGTCGGCGCCGGTGTCAGGCGTCGGAATGTCGATGTCAGCGCGCTGCTTGCGCGTCTGGGTGGTATCGATGCCCAGGCGACGATTGCGCTGCTCGACCATTGCAGGGTCTGCCTGACCGTCTGCCGTAAAGCCCATCATCAGTTGGGGCACGCCCATCGGCAGGGACTTGTCCTGGTCGGTATGCCAGGTATGCCACGTCTTGCCGTAGGTGGTGGCCAGGCGTTTCATCAAGGCATGCTCGGCAGGCGCAGGTATACCGGGCGCCACCAACTGGCCGGAGGACACTTCGTAACCGTGGCTGTGCCACAGGGCTTTTTCCTTGTCGGGTAAACGGGCGAACAACTTCTGATCGATGATGTACTCCACGCCCATGATCTTGGCCGTGGCCGTGCTGCCATCGTAGATCACGCACTGAATGACGTCTTCGTTGAGGATCGCACAGTAATGATGCGCTTCCATTTGAATATCCGGATGGCCGTTATAGAAGTGAAAGCCGTCCAGGTAGGCATTGAGTGCCTCAATGGGTGGTTTGGACTGTAACAGCGCCGCGCCTTTTTCAAGCCATTGCGTCCCGGGTTTTATTGGGGCGCCGGGTGTGTGTACGGGTGATGCGGTTTTGGCACCTGAGCAACCGGCGAGCAGGGCGCTGGCGATACACAAGCCAAGAAGGCTGGGGAACGGGTTGGGCATGATTCAGTCTCCGCTGGGTGTGCGCAACAGACCGCTTGCAGGGCACTAACATTTTCTTTGACGGACAGACGGTAATGCGGTCTAGTTAGTCAAGCGGGTTGAACCAAGCGTATGTTCGACTGCACTAACAAGTTACTGAAGTTTTATTGCCCGTCGTACTGAAAAGGAAACGTCCCCATGTCTCGTCTTGCAGAGTTTCGACAACTGGAACAGAAATTGGCTGCCCAACTTGCAGAGCTGGAAGCCATGAAAGGTAGCCCTGAGCTGCAGAAAGAAATCGAGTTTGAAACCAAACTGCGAAATCTGCTGGCCAAGTACGAATACAGTTTGCGCGACATCGTCAACCTGCTCGATCCGAAAAACGGTCAACGTCCCGCTGCGCCTGCTGCGTCCCAGAAAGCGCCGCGTCGTGCTCGGCAAGTCAAGCAGTACAAGAACCCTCACACCGGTGAAGTCATCGAGACCAAAGGTGGCAATCACACCAAGCTCAAGGCATGGAAGGCCGAACACGGCGCAGATGAAGTGGAAAACTGGCTGGCCAAGTAATGCCTGCCCAGCGTTACCCCACGACCCCGGACGGCCGCTATTTCGTTGTCCGGGGGCGGTTGTGGCGCTGTACCGACCCCTCCCTGTCCGAGGCTGAGCGTCAGCACTGGGTGCATGCCCTGATGGACGCCCGCAGAGCTGTAAAGGACGCAAAAGCCGACAACGATCCCGATCAGTTAACCCGCGCCCGTGCCCAGGTTCAGACGGCAAAGGTGGCGCTGGGTGAGCGGGGCCCTGTCTGGTGGGCCGACGGGAGCCCGGACTTCAACCGGCGCATGGCGGTCAATACTCCTTATGCCCAGTGGTTCCAGTCGCTTGATCCGACTCAGTAATCGCAGCCTTGCCCTGACCACGGGTTTTTATCAGCGACACCAGCACACCGCCCAGCAGCAGTCCGAACGTGACACCCAACGACAAGAGGGCGGGCACCTTGCCAATCAAGCCGTGGTAGAAGATCTTGCAACCGATGAAGATCAGCACGAGCGCCAACGCATATTTCAGGTACACGAAACGGTGCATCAGTGCCGACAAGGCAAAGTAAAGCGAACGCAGGCCCAAGATGGCAAAGATATTGGATGTGTAGACGATGAAAGGGTCCTGAGTAATGGCGAATATTGCCGGAACACTGTCCACGGCAAAGACGAGGTCGGCCAGTTCAATCAAAACCAGCGCAAGGAACAGCGGCGTAGCGTGGCGCACAGCATGGCTGCCCTCGCTGGGCGTGATGTGCACGAAAAACTTCGAGCCGTGGATCTGATCGGTCACGCGCATGTGCCGCCGTACAAACTTCAGAATCGGATTGTTGGCCAGGTCCGGTTGGCTGCCTTCCTTGGACAGCGCCATCTTCACGCCGGTAAAAAGCAGGAAAGCGCCGAAGATATAAAGTACCCAGGCAAAGTTCTGCACCAGGGCCGCACCTACGCCGATCATGATGGCGCGCAACACCACCACACCGAGAATGCCCCAGAACAACACGCGGTGTTGGTACCGCCTGGGAACGGCGAAGTAGCTGAAGATCATCGCCATGACGAAGACATTGTCCATCGACAACGACTGCTCGACGAGAAACCCCGTGTAGAACTCCAGCGCCGGCTGCGCGCCCAGGTAGTACCAAACCCCAACGCCGAACAGCACGCCAACGCCAAAATAGCCCGAATACAGCAGCAGGCTTTCGCGCATTTCGATTTCACGGTCATGGCGATGCAGCACGCCCAGGTCGAGCACCAGCAAGCCGACGACGATGGCGACGAAGATCAGCCATAGCCAAGCGCTGGTGCCAAGAAAAGGTGTGGTGAGAAAGGTGTGCAGAGCTGTCATGAGCCCCTCCTGGTCGGTCGACGTTGCGTGGCAACAGTGATCCGACATGGCGGCTGGCAACCGTCAGAGGGGCCCGGTATCACTTAAGCTTGAGCGTAGATCCATTTGTGGGGCACGCCGAATGGGCAGCTGTTACATTTTTTTGCGAAGGGCTTTCGATGCGCTGACGGCTCAGGTCTTGGTGCAGTACTGCAAGCCTCAATAGACCCAGACCTCGACGCGACGGTTGCGCAATCGGCCTTGCTCCAGCTCGTTACCGGCCACCGGCATCTGGTCACCTAGCCCCGCCACCTCCAGCACCTCGATACCCCCGCGCGCCAGCGCCTGGCGTACCGCCTCGCCGCGCAGGCGCGAGAGCAGGGCCGCGCGTCCCGGTGTGTCCTTGGGGTCGCCGAAGCCGACCAGCACAGCCTTGCGCTGCTGCTTGCTGGCCTGGTTCAGGTAATCGATGATCCGCTGCACATCCTGGATGGCCTTGCTGTCCAGGGCGGCACTGCCCGGTTGAAAGCGCAAATTCACGCTCAGCCGCTGGGCGTGCTCTACGAGGTCGCGATACCGGGCGGGCATGTCCGGAACAGGCACCACCCGCTGGGCCAAGACCTGTTGTGACACAAAGCCTTGTTCGGCCACGATGGCCTGACCAGCAGGGCTCTGGATGAAGTCGATCAATGCGGTGGCTTGAGGGCTTGAGGGAGTGGGCAGATACAGGAACAGGCGACGTGACAGGGGGTAGTTCTCGCTGGCCACCAAGGCGCGTTCGGGCAGCCGCGCCGCAGCGGTGCCTTCGGCCACTGCCAGCACCTTCGTCCCGTGTGTGGTCGAAAGGCCGGAGAATCCGATTGCCTGGCGATCACCTGCTACCTGGGCGGCCAGACGATCGCCGGCTTCGAAACGCGTGGCTGTCCGCGCCAGGTTGACCTGCCCAGGCGCCAGCACCCGTGCTTTGAACGTTTCGAACGTCCCGGAGCGTTCGTCCCTGGCGTACAGGTGGATGTCGCCACCGGCCACTCCCAGTTGCTCCCAGCGCTGTATCTGCCCGCTGAAAACCTGCGCAATTTGATCCAGGGACAACTCATGCAACGGGTTGGCAGGATTGACGAGGATGGCGACACCGTCCAATCCGATCACATGTTCGGCGGCAGGGGCCCGCAGGTCACCAAATGCCTGCAATTGCCGCGCTTCGCTGTCATTGATCGGACGTGAGGCGGCGACCAGGTCGGCCTCGTTACGAGCCAAGGCAGAAAAGCCCGTGTTCGTACCATGTGCCGCGATGTCGACCCGAACGGCTACGCCGTCGGCGCGGGTCGCCGTGATCACTGACTCATTGTCAGACTGACCGCGGTGAACCTGCACCTGGGTGGCGAGCTCAGCACGCAGTTGCGCCAGTACCAATGCCGGTAGCAGGGCGCTGCCAAGCGTGTTGGAGCCCTGGATGCGCAGAGGCACGGACTCGGCCCAGGCCATCACCGGTAGCATGGTCAACAGGAGGGCGAACAGGCGGGCCATGCCGATTGGACCTTTACGGTGGGAATGGCCTGAGCGTAAGACAGTGGCGTGATGGTGTGATGACAAGGCGGCCGTGCGCAGGCATTAGCGCACGGCCTGATACGTGGCGTCAGCTCCTCGGCTCAGTGAGCGCCGGCCGATTTGCTCAGGTCACTTTCTGCCCATTGGGTATAGATACACGCATCGGCCACGGCCCAGCGTACCTTGACGGTGTCGCCTGGCTGCATCGGCATGCCTGCCGCCGACAGCGCCTTGACCGTCAACGATGTACCGCCTGCAGTGACGACATGACAGGTTTGGCTTTCACCCAGGAACAACACCTCGCCGACCGTGGCGCTGACTTCATTCCAGCCCGCAGGCAGAGGTTGCTCGGCAGCTTGCTGAGCAGTCAGGGCCAGGGCCTTCTCGGGTCGCACCATGATCAGGGCATCCTGGTCCTGGCTCAGGCCTGGGGTCAGGCGGATGGCCACGCTCTGGCCTTCGAAGCTACCGGAGCCGTTGCCATTGGCCTTGATCCGCAGGAAGTTGGAGTTGCCCAGGAACGAGGCGACAAACGCGTTGGGCGGGTTCTGATACAAGTCGTAGCCACTGCCAAGGCCCACGATTTTGCCATGGCTGAAGATCGCGATGCGCTGGGACAGGCGCATGGCCTCTTCCTGGTCATGGGTGACGTAGACGATGGTAATGCCAAGACGCCGGTGCAGTTGGCGTAATTCGTCCTGCAGGTCTTCACGCAGCTTCTTGTCCAAGGCACCCAGCGGCTCGTCCATCAGCAGGATGCGCGGCTCGTAGACCAGCGCCCTGGCGATGGCCACGCGTTGCTGTTGCCCGCCAGACATCTGCGAGGGCTTGCGGTGCGCGAAGGGCTCCAGTTGCACCAGCTTGAGCATGGCATCGACACGCTTGCGTGTTTCAGCCGCACCCAGCTTGCGAATGGCCAGGGGGAAGCCGATGTTGTCGCGCACGTTCAGGTGCGGAAACAGAGAATAGCGCTGGAACACCATGCCGATGTCGCGCTTGTGCGGCGGCACGTTGACCAGCGATTGGCCCTCCACGAGTATCTGGCCGCTGCTGGGCGTCTCGAAGCCAGCCAGCATCGAAAGGGTGGTGGACTTGCCGGAGCCGCTGGAACCCAGGAAGGTCAGAAATTCGCCTTCCTGAATGTCCAGGTCCAGGTTGTCCACGGCGGTGAAGTCGCCGTAATGCTTGTTCAGGCCGCGCAGGCTGACCAGGGCCTTGCCACGCGCGTTGTCTTGGATCACTGCACTCATGGGTTAATCTCCGCGCGCTCAGGCGTTGGTTTCGGCACGCCGGCGCAGGGCGGCGGCAAGGAACATCACAAGCAGCGACAGACCGATCAGCAAGGTCGATGCCACGGCGATTACCGGGCTGAGGTCCTGGCGCAGGGTGGTCCACATCTTTACCGGCAGTGTCTGCAGGTCGGGGCTGGCCATCATCACGCTCAGCACCACTTCGTCCCAGGACACCAGAAACGCGAACAACCCGCCGGCGATCATCCCAGGCCGGATGGCCGGGAAAGTCACCTTGAAGATGGCCTGCAGGCGCGAGGCGCCGCAGATGACGGCGGCGTCTTCGATTGACTGGTCGAACAGCTTCAGGGAATTGATGATGGAGATGATGGTGAAGGGCAGGGCGACGATCACGTGGCTCACCACGAAGGCGAACAAAGTCCCGGTGTAGCCCAGCTTGAGGAACAAGGCGTATACCGCCACGGCGATGATCACCAGGGGCACGATCATGGGCATGGTGAACAAACCGTACAGCAGTTCGCGCCCCGGGAAGCGACCCCGTACCAGGGCAAAGGCCGTGGGCAGGCCCAGCAGCACTGCCGCAACGGTGGTGAGCACGGCGACCTTGAGGCTGGCCAGGGCTGCGTCCATCCACTCAGGGTTGGAGAAAAACTGCCCGTACCATTTGAACGTCCAGCCCGGCGGCGGAAACACCAGCCATTGGGATGAGCCGAACGACAGCAGCACGATGAAGACCACCGGCAGCAGCAGGAAGGCAGCAATCACGCCGGTGGTCAAGTACAGGCCGGTGCGAAGCGGCCGGCCCATGGCGTTGGGAGACAAGAGCATGTGGTTTACCTCGCAGTGCCAACCGGGGATTCCGGCTGCAGCTTCAGGTACAGGTAGAACAGCACCAGGGTGATGACCACCAGCAAGGCGGCTGCCGCGCTGGCCAGGCCCCAATTGAGGAACGACTGCACCTGCTGGATGATGAATTCAGGCAGCATCATGTTCTGCGCCCCGCCCAGTAGCGCCGGGGTGACGTAGTACCCCAGCGACATGACGAACACCATCAACGCCCCGGAGAACAGCCCCGACCGGCACAGCGGCAGAAACACTTTCCAGAAATTGGTCCACGGGCTGGCACCGCACACCGAGCCTGCCTGCAGCACCATCGGGTCGATGGCATGCATGGTTGCCTGCAGCGGCAGCACGATGAACGGGATCATGATGTAGCTCATGCCGATCACCACGCCTGTGAGGTTGTGCACCATCTCAAGTGGGCTATCGATGATGCCCATGGCCATCAGCATTTTGTTGATGACCCCCGAGCTTTGAAGCAGCACCAGCCAGGAGTAAGTGCGTGCGAGCAAGCTGGTCCACATCGACAGCAGTACGATGTTCAGCAGCCACCGGCCCCAGCCCTTGGGCACCAGCGTGATCGCCCAGGCCAGCGGAAAGCCCAGCAGTACGCTGATCAGCGTTACCAGCCCGGCCACCGAAAAGGTGTTGAACAACACCCGGGCATAGGCCGAGTTGGCGAACAGCTGTTCATAGTTGCCAAGGCCAGGCGTGGGCTCGAGCACGCCGCGCAGTAACAGGCCAACCAACGGTGCGAAGAAAAACAGGCCCAGGAACAGCAGGGCTGGCAGCAGGTTGCGGCTGCCCTTCCAGCGCTGGCTCAGGGAGGCGCGCCGTGGCCCGGCCCCTGGAGCACCGGTGCCCGAAGGGGCACCTTGGGCGTTATGCAGGGCATTGATCGCGACTTTCATTTGACCAGCCACTCATTCCAGCGGGCGGCAATGGCCTGGCCGTTCTTGGCCCAGTAGGCAAAGTCCAGGGTAACCTGATCCTGCGCATAGGCAGTCGGCAGGTTCGGGGCCAGGTCCTTGTCCAGCTTGGCGAGGCTGTCGGTATTGACCGGGGCGTAGGCCGTCTTGTTTGCAAACTCGGCCTGGCCTTCGGCGCTGCTGGCATTGGCCAGGAACTTCATGGCCGCATCCTTGTTCTTCGCGCCTTTGGGTACGACCAGGAAATCGGCCATGACCAGGTTCTGTTTCCAGCTCACCCCTACAGGCGCGCCGTCTTGTTGCAGGGCGTAGACGCGGCCGTTCCAGAACTGGCCGAGGGAGGCTTCACCGGAGGCCAGCAGCTGTTGCGACTGCGCACCGCCGCCCCACCAGACGATGTCCTGCTTGATGGTGTCGAGCTTCTTGAAGGCGCGATCCAGGTCCAGCGGGTAGAGCTTGTCCGGTGCTACGCCATCGGCCAGCAGCGCCAGTTCCAGCACACCTGGGCTTGGCCATTTGTAGAGGGCGCGCTTGCCGGGGTAGGTCTTGGTGTCGAACAGCGCGGTCCAGTCGGTTGGCTTGCTGGCACCGAGCTTGCCTTCGTTGTAGCCGAGCACGAAGGAGAAGAAGAACGAACCCACGCCATGATCGGAAACGAAGCGCGGGTCAATCTTGTCGCGCTGGATCTGGGAAAAGTCCAGAGGTTCGAGCAGGCCTTCGCTGGCAGCACGCAGGGCAAAGTCAGCCTCGACGTCGACCACGTCCCACTGCACGTTGCCGCTTTCGACCATGGCCTTGAGCTTGCCGTAGTCGGTCGGGCCGTCTTGCACCACCTTGATGCCGGTAGCCTTGCTGAACGGGGCTGCCCACGCTTGTTTCTGAGCATCCTGGGTCGTTCCGCCCCAGCTTACGAAATTCAGGCTCTCAGCCGCCTGAGTGGCCTGGCAGGCCAATGTCAGGAGGCTGGCCGACAGCACTGCGGTTACACGTTTGCTCAACAGCATGATTACGCCCTCGTTGCTTTTTGTTATTCGAGGCAGGGCTTGTGGTGCGCCCGCCAACAGTATTCGGGGAGCAGCGGTAGACAAATTCAAGGTCTACGGAATGTCATATTATGGTATTCCAAACTTTTCGCAAGTAGCAGCAGGCTACCGGCCATCATTTGGTCGATGGCCATGCAGGCTGCGCGATCAGCCAGCCATTGGCTCGAACGGTACGCTCTGCACCACTTCCAGCTCGTAGCCCGCCAAGCCTGCATACTTCAAGGGCGGACCCAAATGACGAAGCTTGCCCACGCCCAAGTCTTGAAGTATCTGCGCACCAGTGCCGACCTCCGAATACACCTTCGACTGCCCGCGCCGGTAGGGGCGCTGGGGTTGGGTCAATTGCGGCACACGTTCGAGCAGCGCCTGGGAGGACTCATGGTTGGCCAGGATCACGACCACGCCTGCGCCTTCCTCAGCCACTTTCTGCAGTGCCGCCCACAACGTCCAGTTGGCCGGGCCCGCCCACTCGGCGCCGACCAGGTCGCGCAGCGGATCGATCACGTGCACCCTCACCAGCGTAGGCGTCTCACGGCGCAGTTGGCCCATGACCATGGCCATGTGCACGCCGCCGTCGATACGGTCCTCATAGGTGACCAGGCGGAAGGTGCCATGCACCGTGGGCAGCTCACGCTCCCCGATGCGCTTGACGGTCTGCTCGGTACTCAGCCGGTAGTGGATGAGGTCGGCAATGGTGCCGATCTTGATGCCGTGGCGGGCCGCGAAGGCTTCAAGCTCGGGCCGACGGGCCATGGTGCCGTCGTCGTTGAGCACCTCGACGATGACCGACGCCGGGCTCAAGCCTGCCAGGCGGGCCAGGTCACAGCCGGCCTCGGTGTGTCCTGCGCGGGTGAGAACACCGCCTTCGCGGGCGCGCAACGGGAAAATATGCCCAGGCTGCACCAGGTCTTCCGGGCGCGCATCGGCGGCCATGGCAGCTGCCACGGTGCGTGCGCGATCGGCGGCGGAGATGCCCGTGGTGACGCCGGTCGCGGCCTCGATCGAGACGGTGAAGGCGGTGCTGAACATGCTGCCATTGGCCGGAACCATCTGTTCCAGGCCCAGGCGCTGGCAGTGCTCATCCGTCAGCGTCAGGCAGATCAGGCCACGGGCTTGCTTGGCCATGAAGTTGATGGCCTGTGCGTCGCAGTATTCGGCGGCGATCAGCAGGTCGCCTTCGTTCTCACGATCTTCGTCGTCCACCAACAAGACCATCTTGCCTTGCCGATAATCCTGGAGAATTTCATCGATGCTGTTGAAAGGCATGTCGAGTGCTCGTGCTGAGAGTTATTGTTTATGGTATACCATCATACACAAAAGCCCCCACGCAGGAGACAAGCGGATGAAGGCCTATTGGATTGCCCATGTGGATGTGACCGACCCGGTTCAATACCAGCAGTACACTCAGCGTGCCCCGGCAGCCTTCCAGGCCTACGGTGGGCGCTTTCTGGCCAGGGGAGGGCGCAGTGAGGCCTTGGAAGGGCGGCCTACGCCCCAACGCAGCGTGGTGATCGAGTTCGACTCCTATGACCAGGCCGTGGCCTGCTATCGATCCGACCTTTACCAGCAAGCCTGCGGCCTGCGCCAAGGTGCGGCGTGCGCCGAGGTGATCATCGTCGAGGGCGTCGCGCCATGACACCACCGGGCGTAGCACGGGTGCCGCAATCCTGGCTATGCTTGGGCAATGACCAACTCTGTACCATTGCGCCAACCTTGCCCGCCCGGTGCGTGCATCTGCGGTCGCGATCAGCTGGCCACCGAGTGCGAGCCTGCTCGGCGCATCCTGCTGCTGACCCGGCAGGAAGAAAAGCGCCTGCTCGAACGCCTGGAGAACCTTCAGGACATCGAGGATCTCTATCGTCTGCAACGTCGGCTATATGACAACCTGGGCATCCGGCTGCATATCGCACCGGGCCATCATGAAGTGCGCACCATGCGCGGGATCGTCATCGAGCTGGACGATCAGCCTGGGTTGTGCCGCAAGACGCGCCAGGCCATACCGGCGGCCATACGCAAGGGGCTCGAACGAAATCCGCAGGTTGCCTTCCGCCTGCTCGACACCCACGACCTGTTGCGCGACACCTGACCGAACCGGCCCCACATCCCCAGGCCGGCTCGGCATTGCCTGGTCGCCTAATTTTTTCCACACCCTGCACGTCTACTTGAAAGTTCCCCTGCGCCGCGCGCGCAGTGGCAATCCCACTCAAGGAGGCAGGCAACATGACTTCAGTTTTCGACCGTGAAGACATCCAGTTCCAGGTCGTGGTCAACCACGAAGAACAGTATTCGATCTGGCCGGAATACAAGGCGATCCCCGAGGGCTGGCGGGCGGTGGGCAAAGCAGGGCTGAAAAAGGACTGCCTGGCCTACATCGATGAGGTGTGGACCGACATGCGTCCGCTCAGCCTGCGTCAGAAAATGGCTGAAGCTGGCGCACAGTGACGGTGATCAATCTCCTGTGCCTGCCGTATTCGGGGGCCAGTGCGATGGTGTACAGCCGGTGGCGCCGCGCGCTACCGGCGTGGTTGCAGGTTAGGCCAGTGGAATTGCCAGGCCGCGGCGCACGCATGGCCGAGGCGTTGCACACCGACATGCAGGCGCTGGCCCGACAGCTGGCCCAGGAGCAGCGCCTGACGACCAGTACGCCTTATGCCTTGCTCGGCCACAGCCTGGGCGCGCTGCTGGCCTTCGAGCTGGCCCATGAACTGCAGGCGCTTGGTTGCCAGCCACCGCTGGCGCTGTTCGCCTGCGGCACTGCTGCGCCTACCCGCCGGGAAGACTATGACGGCAGGCACTGGCGCGAGCCGAAGTCCGACACCGAGCTGATCGATGAATTGCGTGAGCTGCAAGGCACGCCAGAGCAGGTGCTTGCCAATGATGAACTGATGAGCCTGACACTGCCGATCCTGCGCGCTGACTTTCTGCTGTGCGGGACCTACGCGTATCGCCAGCGGCCCGCGCTTCGCTGCCCGTTGCACGTACTGGGTGGCGAAGATGATCGGGCCAGCGACGAGCAGCTACGGGCCTGGCAGCACGAAACCCAGGGCTCGTTTTCGCTGCAGGTGTTCCCTGGCGGTCACTTCTTCATCCATGACCACGAGCCAGGCGTGCTGGCGGCATTGACCAGCGCCCTGGAACCGCTGCGCCTGACGGGTTGATTGACGTCTCGCCCAGGGTCAGCGAGGCTAGGGGCTTTGAACCTCCAGGACAGACCATGCTGATCGATCTCTCTGCGCGCCCGTTGGCAGGAGCCTACCCTTGAACGGGCGGATGCTGGCCGCAGGCGTTCTCGCCTTGGCCGTGTTGCAAGGGTGTACGGGGCGCCGAGCGTCCGTACCCCAAGCCGACCCTGCGCAGGTGCACGCCGAGCTGATGCGCTTGTTGCCCGCCAAGGCTGGCGACCGGGCCGGCTGGGCCGCTGATATCCAGAAGGCGTTCCAGGCCCAAGGTATCGAGCCTTCAAAGCGAAACCTGTGCGCGGTACTGGCTGTGACCGAGCAGGAGTCCACCTTCAACGCCGACCCCCAGGTGCCCCAGCTGGGCCGTATCGCGCGCGAGGAAATCAATCGGCGGGCTGCCCGTGTGCATGTGCCCAGAATGCTGGTCGACGGCGCGCTGCAAACCCCGTCTGGCAATGGCAAGACCTACGCACAGCGCTTGCAGGCAGTGCGCACCGAGAAGCAATTGAGCGAACTGTATGATGAGGTGATCGCGCGGGTGCCATTGGGCCGTACCTTGCTGGGGGGGCTCAACCCGGTACATACCGGCGGCCCGATGCAGGTGAGCATCGACTTTGCCGAGAAACACGCGCAAGCCTATCCCTACGCACGCGAGGGTAGCGTGCGCCAGGAAGTGTTCACGCGCCGCGGTGGCCTGTATTTCGGGATTGCGCATCTATTGGGCTATCCCGCCAACTACGAGCGTCAGCTCTATCGGTTCGCTGACTTCAACGCTGGCTGGTACGCCAGCCGTAATGCGGCGTTTCAGGCGGCGCTCAGCCAGGTCACCGGGATAGATCTGGCGCTGGACGGTGACCTGATTGCGCCTGGGTCGATCATGCCCGGCACCACAGAAAGGGCAGCACGTCAGCTGGGTCGGCAGTTGGGCCTGCGCAACCCGCAGATTCGCAGTCAGCTGGAGCAGGGCACCGAACTGGATTTCGAAGAGACTCGGCTGTACCGGGAGGTGTTTGCCCTGGCCGATGCCAGGGCCGGCCGTGCATTGCCGCGGGCCGTGCTGCCGGGCATCGAGCTCAAGAGCCCGAAGATCACCCGCAAGCTGACCACTGCCTGGTTTGCCGAGCGGGTGGATGGGCGCTATGAGCAGTGTATGAGTCGTTGAGTAAGTGCGGGTCTGCCCTTCTCATCCGGTCCCTATGCTCCCCACAGGTACTGCGCTACCCCTTCAGCCTTGGCCTAATGCCTCGACGATCAGATCAACGCTGCTCTTCAAGCCTGCCAGCGTGTCGTCGGTATCGCTCTGCACGACAACCAGCTTCGCGCCGCTGTCTTTGATGACCTGCGCCACGGCGGCCTCTGGTTGCCGATGATCCAGGACCAGGGCCACGTCCTGGTTTTTGAGGTTGTCGGCCAAGGCTTTGAGCGCAGCGGCATCCCACTCGGTGGGCAGCGGCTGGTCCACCAGGTCCAGGTTCAATCCGCTGGCCAAGTAACCCAGCCGCTCCGAAAGGCTGACGGTGGTCAGGTTTTCCACCTTGGCCAGACGCGTCTGGCTATCGGCGGCCAGCGCCAACACTTGCTGCTTGAAGCCGGCAAGGTTAGTTTTAATGCGTGCCTTGTCCGCAGGTGACAGCCGCTCCAGATCATTGGCCACGACATCGGCCATGCGGCCCAGGTTGGTGGGGCTGAGCCATGGGTAGCCGGCGTAGGCATCAGCCCCCGTCACGGCGATGCCTGGCAATGCACCATCGACGGGGCGAGCGGCGTCGATTTCCACGATGCGGATATTGCTGCGCCGCGCCACCGGATAAAGCGGATCGTCTCGCCAGATCGAACGCACGCCGATCACAGCGTCAGCCTGCTGGGCCGCCTTGTGCAGGCTGGCTTCGCCACGACCACTGAAATATGACGGCTGGCGGCTGGCGGGCAAATTCGCCGGCGCAGCGCGTTTGAGCTCAACCGAAGTGCCTTCGAGCAAGGTGTTGGCCAGGCTGTGGGTCACCGGCAGGGTGGTCAGCACCTGGGTGGCCGAGGCCAGGGACGGCAGGCTGGTAAGGGCGACGGCCAGACACAGGCGTTTGAGGTTCATGCCGGGTTTCCTTGCAGACGTGGGACGAGCGCGCGGGCCAGGGCGGCCAGGGCGAAGCAGAGGCCAGCGACCAGAATGATCGCGGCGCCGGACGGTACAGGCAGGTCGAAGACAATGGGCAGCAGAATGCCGAACAGGGTGCTCAGGGTAGCGATGAACACCGAGATGAAGAAAAAGCCTTTCAATGACTGGCTGACCAGGCGCGCGGCAGCCGCGGGGATGACCAGTAACGCGCCCACCAGAATCGCACCGATTACTTTGACCGCGGCCACCGTGACCAAGGTCACCAGCACCACGAACAGGTAGTCCAGGGTTTTGACCGCCACCCCGCGTACAGCAGCCAGTTGCGGATTGAAGCTGGCCAGCATGATGCGGTTGTACAGCGGCAGCGCCAAGGCCAGCACCAGCACGGCGACGATTCCCAACACGACCAGGTCCTGACCGCTGACGGTCAACACCGAACCGAACAGCACGTTTTCCAGAATGTGCACGTTGATCTTGCCGGCCAGCATCAGCAGCAGGCTGGCGCCCAGCGCCAAT
This sequence comes from Pseudomonas sp. UBA5568, assembly GCF_002425525.1. Classification (NCBI taxonomy): domain Bacteria; kingdom Pseudomonadati; phylum Pseudomonadota; class Gammaproteobacteria; order Pseudomonadales; family Pseudomonadaceae; genus Pseudomonas; species Pseudomonas sp. UBA5568. The sequence continues at coordinate 146,740 of NZ_DIMK01000048.1, forward strand.
GACACCGACAGGAACACGCCAATCAGCGTGTCGGGCGACAAGCCGGTGCGATTGCGCAGGAAATTCAGCAGGATGCCGAACAGCAGGCAATAGCCGAACAGGCTGCCGTAGGGCCCAGTATAGGGTTCGCCCAACAGGATGCCGATGGCCACGCCAGTCAGCGCCGCGTGGCCGACCGCTTCGGAGAAGAAGGCAAAGCGCTTGACCACCACCAATGTGCCAAGGCCACCGAGCACCGGCCCGATCATCAACCCTGCCAGCAGCGCATTGACGACGAAGCCGTAGGCCAGCGCTTCGGGCAAGTAGCCTTGAACGGCCCACTGCTGCACCAGTTCACGGAAGGATTCGAAACTCATCAGGCAAGGCTCTCGCTGCGCGGATGGACGGAGAACAGCCCGAGCAGACGCTCAGGGGTGAGAGCCTGGGCAGGCGGTGCATCGAACAGCACGCGGCGGCTCAGGCCGGTTACCCGGTCAGCCAGCCGCAGCACGGCTTCAAGGTCATGCTCGATCCACAAGACAGTGGTGCCGGAGCGACGCCAGCTGGCCAGCAAGTGCTCGAACACACGAATACCCGCTTCGTCCAGTGCCGACATGGGTTCGTCCAGTACTAGTAGTTGCGGTTCGGGAATCAGCCCTTGCGCCAGTAGCACCCGCTGACGCTCACCGCCCGACAGTGCGCCCATGCGCCGCTTGCGCTTGTCGAGCATGCCGACGTGGGTCAGGGCCGCCTCGATGGCCGGCTGGACACGCTTGGACAACCCTAGGAAGGCGGGCTGGCGCTGGCACATGGCAGCCATGAAGTCGTCCACGGTCATGGGCAAGCCGCGGTCGAACTCCAGCGCCTGAGGCACGTAGCCGATCACCTCCCGCTCGCTGGGCCAGTGCATGGCCAATCGGCCCTGATGAGGCATCTGCCCCAGCAGTGTCTTGATCAGCGAGCTCTTGCCGCCCCCATTGGGTCCGACGATGGCATGCACCGAGCCGGCCGCGACGCTGAAACTGACCTGTTCGAGAATGCGCGTACGGCCCAGTTCGAGGTTGACCGCCTCGAACTCGATGCGAGGTCCACAAACCGGCAGCACCTGAGTGGCGGCGGTCATGCGCGGTTCTCCTCGATGGCGCGCACCACTGTGTCGAGGTTGCGCTTCATTTCGACCTCATACTTGTCCTTGGTGTATTCGCCGTAGGAAATATGCGTCAACGGGTACAAGCGCACGCCGGATTCACGCTGGATCGTTTCCACATAGGCCGAGGGAAAGTCCATTTCCGAGAAGATGACCCGCACATCCAGGGCTTTGAGTTGGTCGATGGTCTTCTTCAGCTGAGCGGGACTGGGCTCGATGCCGTGGGCAGGCTCCACCACGGCGGTCACCTCCAGGCCAAAATCACGCACCAGGTAATCGTAGGCAGCGTGGATCGTGGCCACCCGGAAGGTGGCACCAGGCGCTTGGCTCACCTTGGCCAAGGCCTCTGCACGCAGGGCACGCAGACGCTTGGCATAGGCCCGCGCATTTTGCGTGTAGAGTTTCGCGTTTTCCGGGTCCAGCTTGCCCAGCTCCCGGGCAATGTTATTGACCTGCGCAATGGTGGTGCTGATGGACAGGAATGTATGCGGATTGACGACCTTACCAGCGCCGCGTGCGGCAATGCCGGTTGCCGCGAGCAGAGGCACGTTCTGGTTCGATTCGATGGTGGCGATGTTCGGTTTTTCGCTGGCCGCGATCATGCGGTCGGCGAAGTCGTCATGACCGACGCCGTTGAGCACGACCACATCGAGCGTGCCGATGCGCTTGATGTCCTCGGCGCGAGGCTCGTAGGCATGCGGGTTGAAGCCAGCCGGAATCAACGGCACCACCTCGGCTTTGTCGCCAACGATGTTGCTCACATAGCTGTAGTAAGGGTGCAGGGTGATGCCGATACGCAGCGGTTTGCCGGCGTCGGCCAGGGCAAAGGCGGGTAGGGCGCAGGCCAGGAGCAGGGCGAGGGCGGAGCGAAGCATGGAACATTCCTTTGGAGTCAGTGACGGTGTTCGCGGGTGACACCGGCGTCGTAGTGGCTGACGACCTGGCGCCAGCCGGCGGCGATCAGGCTTGCCGGGGCAAGGTCATCGACCGATGAGCTGGGGCTGTCTCTAAGGAGCCAGACCTCGGCCTCGGCGCCAGCTTCGGCGGGCAGGATCATCAGCAGGTCGCCGGCGATTTCCGGCGCCTGGCTGCGGCCCAGGTAGGCGCCGTCGGCCAGCAACGACCAGTGGTGATCGCCACGGCCCTGGCTACCGGCATCAACGACGAAAGGCGGCAGACCCTCGGCCGCCAGTGTTTGCACGTCGGGCACGGCGCCCTCTTCCTCGCGAAGGTACTGGATTTCGTCGAAGGCCACCCGCAGGTCGGTGTAGAGGCCTTGCTCAGCCGGCGTCAGGTCCCGCCGAGCGTCAATTTGATGGCTGGCGATCGGCTGATCGTCCACACGCTCCCCACGCACCAGCACGACGCTGGCTGCCAGGGCTACGATCAATGCACTGACCATCAGCACATACAGCGTTTCATGCCCGGCGCCGGCCGGGCGAATCACCTGAACCCGGCTCATGGTTGCGAAATGTCGGCGTAGTCGACTTCGACCACATGGCCAGGGCCTGCGTCGAACAACACGTAGAATTCACCATCCGGGCGCTTGAAGGTGAGGGTGGAGTCATCCCCGAGCTTGCCGCCGACCAGCACCTGTTCGTCGTAGCCGATCACGTCCAGGGTTACACCAGGTGCACCGCTACCGTCAGAAAAGCCGCCAGTGCATTTGATCTGACTGCCTGGCACTTCCTCACATTCACACATGGGGTTGTGTGCCATGGCAGCCGTCGCGGTCAACAGCAGTGATGGGAGCATGAGCCTACGCATGAGGTGTTTCATTTGTTGCCTCCTTGTTTCTTGAGCCAGGCCACGGTGGCTGGCGATGCCTGGGCCAAGGGCACCGAGGCTTGATGCATGCTGCCGTCCCAGCCTTCAAGGGTGATCCACACTTGGGCATCTGGCCGAGTACGCGGCGCAATTGGAAGGGAGGTACCCATGTGGTAGGGGGCCCCGAAGAAAATGGTGCCGGCGGCGCGCAGGCTGCGCGGCTTGCCGATGCGCAGGTAGGTGGCTTTCACCTCTTGGGCGCAGCCTTTGCAGAGCGAGGCATTGAACACCTTGAAGTAGCCGGCCGGACCATCGGCCTGGGGCACTTCGTCACGCATTTCAGCCAGGTCCAGGCTGTAGGGCCCTACTTTGATATCACGTATCACGTTCGCGCCCAGCCCGGCTTCGCCGCGAAACAGCTTGGCGTCGGCAAAGTACTGGGGCATGAAGCCCAGCGGGATCAGGACCAGCAGAATGTTCAGGTGAAACCGCCACTTCAACCAGATCTGCTTCAATGGCCGTTGCTCAAGGGTGTGTGCCTGGCTCATGGTTGGGTCTCCAGGGTAGGCTCGCGCTGTGCGACGCGCGGGGCGCGCTCGCTGCGCTTGAGGGCGGCGGCGGTAGCTTGGGCGGTGCGCTTGGTCCAGATGAGCAGGCCGCTGAACACCATCAAGGTCAATACCAGGCCGAAGAAGAACCACACCAGTTTGATCGGCAGCCCGCCGAAGTCGCCGGTGTGCAGCGGACGCATGGATTCGGTGACGAACTCCAGGGGCGTGCGGTCGCTGATGCGGAACTGGCTGTCGACCTGGCGGGTGTAGGGGTTGACCGAGGCATTCTGGAACATCAACGGGTACCACCCCGGCCCCGAAAGGCTGATATGGCTGTACGCCGTGGCGGGCAATATCACGAAGCTGACCTCAAGGCCCGGTACCGCTTGCCCGGCAATGCGCACGGCTTCGTCCAGGTCGATGCGTGGTGCCGGGGTGCCGTCGGTGGTCTGCGGCACGTCCTCGCGTGCAATCACCGGCACGATGGGGCGTGTGGAAATCGTGACGTGGTTATCGCCCAGAATGGCCTGGATCAGGAACCAGGTACCGGTAATGGAAATGACGGCGATGAACCAGATGGACCAGACGCCGGCCAGGCGATGCACGTCCCCCCAGAAAATCCGCGAGCCGTGACCGGTGCGCACCGGCTTGAAGAACCCCCTCCAGAATTTCTTGTACACCACCAGCCCTGTGACCAGGGACGCCAGCATGGGCAGGCCCAGTAGTGAAACAAGGTACCAGCCCCAGCTGTAACCGTTGGTGAATGGCACCAGCCACCACCCATGCAAGGCGCGGGTGAAGGCTTCGAAGTCGAAGTCGGGCGTCTTGCCCTGGATGGCCCCGGTGTAGGGGTTTACATACAGCGTGGGGCTGGTGCCGTCGGGCAGGGTAACGTTGGCAATGACCGCGAAGTGCGAGCCGTCGGGCTGGCGAAGCATGTCCACGATCATCTCGGGCTCGGCCTTGTGCAGCGCATCGAGCACTTGCTGGAAACTCAGGCGGTCCACGTCGGCATCGGGCTTGTTGGCGCGGACCGCAGGGTCGGCCAGCCATACGATTTCCTGGCTGACCACCGCGAGCATGCCGGTGAAACACACGATCAGGACAAAGAACCAGATCGGCAGCGCGAGCCAGCTGTGGACCAGGAACCAGAGCCTGGACTTGGATTTTTTCGGAGTTTTGGCCATCAGACGATCTTCACAATAAGGGGTCGAGCTTAAGCCCAACCCTGGAGAGCTGTATTGATAAGGACGAATGAGAATCGAAATTCCGTCGATTTAAATGCAAGGAAATGTTTCAGGCTGAGGAGCCGGCCCCCGCACCTGAAACGGGGGGGCGGTGGCGAAGCGTCTGTCAGGCGCGGGACAGGACCGCTTCTGGCAGTGGCAGGGTGCGCAACGATGGCAGGTCGTGATAGAGCGCACGGCCAATCTCGGCGGCCCGCGAGGGCAGAACCGACAGCAGCGTGTCGCTCAGACCATGGCTGTTCTCGCAGAAGCCTTGCAGGTACACCGACGCCTTGAGGTCGGGGCTGGTCAGTACGCGGTAGTTGCGATCGACGTTGAAGTCCTCCAGGTAGCCAGCCAAGGGGGCCAGCAAGTCGCGGTGCGAACGGCGCTCGTAGCCGGTGGCCAGGATGACGGCATCGTAGCGGTGGGTCTGTTGCTGGCCGGTGGCCAGGTCGCTGAGGGTCAACTCGATGCCTTCTGAGGTGCCCACCACCGCTTCTACCTGGCGCCGGCACAGCACGTTGTGGCGGAACTGATGGGCCACTTTTTGCCGATAGAGAATGGCGTAGATGCGCTCGATCAGGTTCAGGTCGACCACCGAGTAATTGGTGTTGTGATATTCATCGAGCAACTTGCTGCGTTGATCGGCCGGTTCGTTGTAGACCAGGTCGGTGTAGTCGGGTGCGAAAATCTCGTTGACGAACGGGCTGTCGTCGGCCGGCTTGAGCGCCGAGGCGCGCAGGATCATGTCCACCTTCACCGACGGGTAGCTGTCGTTGAGATCGATGAACGCCTCGGCTGCGCTCTGGCCTGAGCCGATGACCGCGATGCGCATTGGTTTTCCGGCATTGCAGGGCAGCTGGCTGAGGCTGCTGAGGTAGCGGGAATGGTGGAACACGCGCGGGTCGTTCTTGAAGGCCGCGAACGTTTCCGGAATCTTCGGTGTTCCGCCGCTGCCCACCACGACCGAACGGGCCCTGCGGGTGTATTCCCGGCCTTCGGCATCACGGGACACCAGGCGCAGGTGCTCGACGCGGCCTTGGGTGATTTCAGGTTCGATACGCAGCACTTCTTCACCGTATACCGCCTGGGTCGCGAAATGTTCGGCAGCCCAGCGCAGGTAGTCGTTGTATTCCAGTCGGCAGGGATAGAAGGTGCCCAGGTTGATGAAGTCGGCCAGGCGCTGTTTCTGGTGCAGGTAGTTGACGAAGCTGTAGGGGCTGGTGGGGTTGCGCAGGGACACCAGGTCCTTGAGGAAGGAGATCTGCAACTCGCTCTGGGTGGCGAGGGTTTCACCGTGCCAGCGATAGTCCTGCTGCTTCTCGATAAATAGCGCGTCAAGGGCGCGCCCCTGGCTTTCGGCCAGCTCTTCGAGGGCGATTGCCAGCGCAAGGTTGGACGGGCCGAAGCCTACGCCGATCAGATCTTTGATGGTTTCCTGCTGTGTGGCTTGGGTCATGGCCGCGATTCCATAAGGTCGATGTGGACGCTCACCGGTGATCCGGCTACCGCGCTGGTACATCTTCTGGAACGAGCCAACCGACAGGGAATTTAGCAGGGCTCAAGACAAGCCCATTTGTGCCGATAAATGGGGCACGGACCGGTTTTGGAGCAAGGAATCATCATGGTCGCAATCAACTCGAGCAATCTGTTGATCAACGGCGTCTCAGCCCAGACGCTGAGCGTTGACGCTGCCGCCGAGCGTGAACGGCGTGTGCAGGCGGGCGAAGCGCCCGGCCCGTTGAGCATCACCAGTGACAGCCTCAACGCCACGGCTACGGGCCAGGCACAATCTGCCCAGAGCGACGACAGCGACGAGCCAGAGGCCGTCAAGCAGCTGCGCGAGTTGATCAAGACGTTGCAGAAACAGCTGGCAGAGGAGCAGAAACAACTTTCAGCGCTGATGAACAGCGACATGGAAGAGACCGCGAAGATGGCTGCCATCAGCACCAAGCAAAGCAGCATTGCCACGCTCAGCAGCCAGATCATCGCGGCCTCGGCACAGTTGCTCGAACTGTTGCAGCAAAGCGGTGGTGGCAGTGCCGGTGGCCTGGTCAGCACCCGTGCCTAGCCGGCGCTGACCAAACCGAGAGGGTCAATCGGCGGCTAACCGCGCTTTGTTGTGACGATCGGCCTTGTACTGCATGGCCACCGCTGGGGCTGGCTTGGCCGCGCCCGTCTCCAGCCACTGGCGCATACGGCTGGCATCGGCGAAGTGGGTGTACTTGCCGAATGCGTCGAGAATGACCATGGCGACCGGACGGTTGTCCATGCGTGTCAACAGTACCAAGCAGTGTCCAGCCTCGTTGGTGAAGCCGGTCTTGGTCAGCTTGATGTCCCAGTTGCTCTTGTTCACCAGGTGATCAGTGTTGCGAAACCCGAGTGTGTAATTGGGTTTGCTGAACGCTACGGTTTTCTCACGGGTGGTCGACAACGTACTCAACATAGGGTACTTGCGCGACGCCATCAACAGCTTGGTCAGGTCGCGGGCAGTGGAGACGTTCTGAGTCGAAAGACCGGTGGGTTCGATGTAGCGGGTATGGCTCATGCCCAGGCTGCGTGCCTTGGCGTTCATCGCCTTGATGAAAGCCGGGTAACCGCCAGGGTAGTGGTTGGCCAGGGTGGTTGCGGCGCGGTTTTCCGAGGACATCAGGGTGATCAGCAACGTCTCGCGTCGGTTCAACTGGCTGCCGAGCCGAACCCTGGAGTAGACGCCTTTCATGTCCGGGTTGTTGGCAATGGTCATGGTCAGCATTTCGTCCATGGGCAGCTTGGCATCGAGCACGACCATGGCCGTCATCAGTTTGGTCACCGACGCAATGGGCAGCACGCGGTCAGGGTGACTGGCGTACAGCTCCTTGTTGGTGTTGAGGTCGATCAACAAGGCGCTGCCGGAGGCCAAGTGCAGCTTGGCGGGGTCACGTTGCAACTGGGCAGCGGGCTGTGCAGCGACAGCGCCGGTAATAGGGGTCAGGGTACCTGTGAGCAACAACACAAGGCTGAGGGTGGACAGGATCGTTTTCACGTTGAGGCTCACTAAAGAGGGCTATGTCGTTGGCATTGCGAGGGTTTTCCCCAAGCCGGCGCATTCTGGAGTATGGCTCAAGCCGTGTCGATTGCCTTATCACCAATGGGCGCAAGGTGAAGGAAATTTAATCCTGCGGGTACGGCTTCAGCGCGTTGAGTAGGCCAACTCCCCATCCTTTGGTCGTCCCCCTCTCACTGAACCGCTTGGGCTGATTTACTGATTCGAGGTGAACTCCGTGTGACTCGGCCCTGTCACCTTTGAACATACGGAGGATCCAGGCATGGTTGTGAAATTGAGAACGTATCGCGGAGATGACATCCCGGAGTGGTACCAGCGTGACGATCTCGATGAACTCTACGAGGTCGAGGACCAGGAGGGGAGTGTGCAATTGCTCGAAGATGATGAAGATGCAGTGAGGCTCGTCGTAGACCTTACCTATGAAGATGAAACGGCCCCCAAGCCAGAGTGATGGGAAGCAAATGAAGCCTCGCAGCGGGCCCAGCCCCCACGGGCCTGCTGGCACTTTCGGATCGTAAAATACCTATGCCCTGCGCCAGGCACGCCAGGCGATGCGCGTGAGTCGCAGCTCGGTGATGGTCAACCCGACCAATATCAAGCCTGCGCCGGCCAGACGCTCGGCAGGCAAACGATCACCGGCAAGGAAGTAGCCGAACAGGCCGCCGAAAATTGGCTCGCATATGAGTATCAATGCAACCTTTTCCGGGGGCAACACCGCTTGGGCACGGTTCTGGATGGCGTAAGCCAAGGCTGTTGCCAGCAGCGCCAATACCAGGAGGGTGGTGGTGACAGGTAGCGTGGTGGGTACGAAGAACTCGTTGTTCGACCAACTCCATATCAGCGAAAGCACGCCGACGACGCTTAATTGAATCGAAGCCGATGCCAAAGCGAGCGCAGGCGTGGTGAACGTCGATACCATCACGATATGCAACGCGAAGCACACGGCACACCCCAGCACCAGCAAATCGCCGTAGTGCAGGGTAAATCCATCCAGGCTCAGCAGGCCGAGCCCGACTACCGCGATACCGGTTCCGACCCCTTGCTTCAGGCTGGGGCGACCCTTGCCCATGAGGTAGATCAGCACCGGCGTGAACACAGTACACAGGCCCGTGATGAAACCGGCATTGGAGGGCGTCGTCAGGGCAGTACCGGAGGTCTGCAGCGAAAAAGCCAAAAACAGCACGACCCCGGCCAAGCCAGCACTCAACCAAGTGCGTGGGCCCATCAGTCGAAACGAGCGAATCGAGAAGGGGAGCAACGCCAATGCGGCCAGGCTGAACATCCACGCATTCAAGGTGGAGGCAGCCATGATGCTCAGCGTGTCGTGCTTGGCCACGAAGCTCCAGCCCCATACCGCGGTGACAGCCAGAAGCGAAATCGACCAGAGGGTGTTTTTAGACATGACGAATCCTTGGGCAGGCATTTATACCGAATGCCTTGCCGAGAAATGTCTGTCAGCGGTACCTAAGAACGCAAAGATAAAGCGTTGCCTGCCCACTGGCAATTACCAGGTTGGTAGCGCCCTGCGGCCTAGTTGTCGGATGAGTGGTCCGTACCGGTGCACCCTACCAGCAGCATGATCATCGCCTCGATCGACCACGGCTTGGCAATGAATGCAGCGGTGGGTGGTAATGGCACGTCGAGCCTACTGTGCCCGCCACTGGTCACGATCACAGGCAAGCGCGGCCATTTTTCGTAAGCCGTCCAGGCCAGATCCCAGCCATCGGAAAGCCCCGGTGTGCGCACGTCGGTCACCACCGCCGCCCAGGGCTGCTTATCGAGTTGGCGAATACCCTCTTCGGCGGTATCCACAGAGACGACCGTCGCGCCTGTATCTTCTATGATCATGGCCAAGAATTCCCGCAGGGCAGGCTCGTCCTCGACCACTAAGATCCGTTTTCCCTTCATGAGCGCAGACCATCGTTTCCATCATGTGCTTCCGAGGGCGTGGTCAGCACCGCGTTGCTTCGAATGGATAAGCGGTGCAATTTGTACAGCTATTGGCATGAAACTCGACGGCTGTACAACAGTGGCATGCATGCCATCACCGGTTTCAGCTGCTCGTCCAGGTCGCTCAATAGATGCGTTTGCCTAGCTTTTGGGTAAACGGGGCGGTGATCTGGCAACTGAATCCAGCAGGCTCGTAGTTGAACGTCACCTTGCCGTTGAACGCGTTGCGTAAGCTGCCTTGCATCATCAGAGTGCCATAGCCCCGCCTGGTGGGCGGCGCAACCGCTGGACCGCCGGTTTCATGCCAGTTGAAGGTGAAATGTGGCGGTGAGTCCATTTGCTCTTCAAGCTGCCAGCTGAAGGCCACAACGCCGCCGCATTGGGAAAAGGCTCCATATTTCGCGGCATTGGTCGCCAGTTCGTGCAGGACCAACGCCAATGCAGAAGCCGCCTCGGGCGCCAGGATTATGTGCGGCCCGCTTTTGTCGTCGTGCATGTCCGTCACATAGGGGGCCAAGGTTTCAGTCACCAGGCTGTGCAAGCTGATCGGGACCTTCGCGAGCGCCAGCGTATGAGCCTTCTGCATCGTCACCAGGCGGTTTTGCAGAACACTGCGGAACTCGGTGATTTCTGGATGATGCTTCGCCGTCAGGATGGCAACAGCGCCAATGGTACTGAACAGGTTGCGCATACGATGATCAAGTTCGGTCACGAGTATCGCCGCCGCTTCCTGGGTACGGCTGTAGGCGCAGAGCTGCGCGCACAAACGCAAGGCGCTGGGCATCTGTGCGCGAAAAGCCTCGGTAATCGGGCGTTTCGGGTCGTAGATCAGGGCGATCGTGCCTTGTACGGCGCCGTCCTTGTCCGGGGCCGGAAACGACGTCAATGCTTTGAGCCCATGCTCACGAAACAGGCCCTTCCACGCTGCTGCGAAACGCGAATCGGTAGCCACGTCAGGCACATCAATGGCCGCGCCGCTGAGAATGGCCAAACCGCATGAGCCGCGGTTTGTCGAAATGGGATTGCCAGTGAGCTTGCTGCTGAACGCTTCAGGCAGGCTCGGAAAGACAGAGTGCCTGAAGGTTTTGCCTGGATGGTCCAGGATATTGATGCCGACGTGACTACCCGGCAGTTGCGCAGCCAGTGCAGTGACGAAGGCGCTCAGCAAAGGGAGGATGGATTCACCGTTGGCCATGATCTCGATGGCCTCGTCCCGAAAGCTGTCGACCAGTGCCGTCATGAGCCAGGAAGCCTTGCAGGGAATGGCAACGACGTCTCCTTGGACGAAGTGTCTCGGTGTTTTGAAACGGCAAGGTTACAGCGTTTCGCGGATGCGCGCAGCCTGGCGAGTGACAGGGCACTTAAAAAAAAGCCCGCACGATGGCGGGCAATAGGGAGCAGCACTAAATGTTCGTGTCAGGCGAGTAGGCTGAGGGGTTGCAGCTGTTCGATCAGGGCGCGCGCACTGGCCAGGCTCGGCATCGGCCCGCTGACCGGCTCGCCATTACTGACCAGGTACCAGCAAGCCAGCAGGCCCTGATTGCGCAAGGAGGCCGGTACTGCCGAGCCGATCACGGACATGATCTCGATAGTGGCCATCTACAGCCCTCCGCTAAGACATGGCGTTACTGTACCGACGCCATGGGCGGGACTGAAATCAATGTGCTCAATAGTGCTTATCAGTTTTGCCTAATGTGCTGGCGTCATTGTGCATGGTCGATTCGTAGGGCGTTGCGAGCAGCCTCGAGTCGGTATGCGTGGGGCATCCGCTCTGCTAGGCTCACTCACCGTCTGTACACCGCAAAAGGATCGTGTATGTCCCTTATACCCAGCCGGGATACCGTGCTGTGCATTTCCCTGGCAGGCCGTCCAGGGACCTTCGGTGTCCGCTTCCACAACCACCTCTATGAGCAGCTTGGCCTGGATTTCTATTACAAGGCCATGCGCACCGATGACTTGCCGGCTGCTGTAGCGGGCATCCGGGCGCTTGGCATTCGTGGTTGTGGTGTCTCGATGCCGTACAAGGAAGCGTGCATGGCATTGGTCGATGAAATTGACCCCTCGGCTGCGGCAATCGACTCCGTCAACACCTTGGTCAATACCGAGGGCCACCTCAAAGCCTATAACACTGACTACCTGGCAGTCCGGCAGTTGCTGACGCAGCACAAGGTGGACCCGGCCACGGCGTTCGCCTTGCGCGGCAGCGGTGGCATGGCCAAGGCGGTGGCCAGTGCGTTGCGTGACGCAGGTTTTGACGAAGGCATGATTGTCGCCCGTAACGAGCAGGCCGGGCGGGAACTGGCCGATGTGTGCGGCTACCGCTGGCTGCCCGAGCTTGGCGACCTTTGCCCGCCAATGCTGATCAACGTCACCCCGGTGGGCATGGCAGGTGGGCCGGAGGCGCAGCAGTTGGCGTTCAGCGAGATGGCAATTGCTGCGTCCGAGCGCGTATTCGATGTCGTGGCCATGCCCGCGCAAACACCGCTGATCAAGCTCGCAGAGCAGCTCGGCAAGCAGGTGATCACCGGGCTTGAAGTCATCGCACTGCAAGCGTTGGAGCAATTTGTCCTGTACACCGGGATCAGGCCAACGGCTGAACAGGTACAAGCTGCCGTGACCTACGCGCGTCAAGGCTGAGCCAGCTGCAGAGCCTGCGACATGCAGTGACCAGCAAGCAAAGCCGGGTCGCTGCAGCGATCAGCGCACCTGGGTGACTTGATCCAACTGCTTGTCAACCAGCGCACGGCCATACGCCAGCGACACATGCTGGGCATTGTCCAAGTCGCTGAAGAACTTCATGGGCATCGATAGCCGGCGGCTGACATGGCCGTCGGGCGCTGTGATCAGGCAGCCTGCCGCAAAGGGGAGCGGCGAGTCAGGATGAGGCATGACGCTGGCGGTGATGACGTGCTTGCGGTATTCACACTGGAGCGATTGCATGATCGGTACCTCGCTGTGGCAATGAAGCCTCTACTTCATATACCACAGCAAAGGGTATGCGGGCGGTCACCCGACAAGCGTGGCCTGTGAGCCTTAGGCTTTCACCTCGCCAGGCTGGATGACCTCGACCCAGTAACCATCCGGATCCTTGATGAAGGCCAGGTGGTTCATGCGTCCGTCTTGCAGGCGTTTCTGGAACGGCACGCCCAGGGCTTCGAAGCGGGCGCAGGCTTCACGTACGTCCGGCACCGAGACACAGATGTGGCCGAAGCCGCGTGGATCGGTATTGCCATCGTGGTAGGCGAAGTCGGCATCCTGTTCGGTGCCATGGTTGTGTGTGAGTTCGAGCACGCCCGGGATCGACTTCATCCACTGGTGGCGGGCATGGTCGTCCTCTGGGATCTGGGCAGGGTCGACCAGGGCCAGGAAGTACAGGCTGAAAGCAGCTTCCGGGAAATCACGCTTGTCCACCAGGCGGAAACCCAGTACGCGGGTATAGAAATCCAGCGACTTCTGGATGTCCTTGACCCGCAGCATGGTGTGGTTGAAGACGAATTGGGCAGTGGCAGCGTCAGGCTGTGCGGTGACGCCCGGAACGGTTTGCAGATCGTGCAAGCTCATGGAAACTCCTGAGACGGGGCCGGGTGCAAGGACCCGGCGAAACGGACAGGCTGCTCATGATACGGCAGTGAAACGATTGCGCAAATGAAAGCGCCCTGCTGAAGGCAGGGCGCTGGAATTAGAGGCCCGCGTGTGCGGGCGCGTGATGGGGTCGCTAGTCCGTTAGCTGTGTTTATGATGCCTATGGCGCTGTGAAAAAAGTGTGAAGCAAGTGTTGAGGTTTCATCATTGCGCCAACGCGAGCACATTCATGGCCAGTCGCCTTTTAGCGAGTGGGCGAAATGGCACGGGAGGGGAAATGATACAGGTACTGCTGATCGGCATTGGTGCTGGCGATCCTCGTCAGTTGACCTACGAAGCGGTCGAGGCGTTACGCTGCGTAGACGTGTTTTTCGTCATGGACAAAGGTCCCGAGGTCCAGGACCTTCTGGAGGTGCGCAAGGCGATCCTGCAGCGCTACCTACCCGACGACAGCTATCGCATCGTGCAGATTACCGACCCGCGACGCGCCAGGCAGGCTCCAGGGTATGCCGAGTCGGTCGATGTCTGGCACCGTCAGAGGGCCATGGCGTATGCCTCGCTGCTGCAGGCGCAACTGCACCCAGGGCAGACCGGCGCATTTTTACTGTGGGGTGAACCAGGCTTGTACGACAGCACGCTACGTGTGATGGAATTGGTCCGCGAGCAGGGCGTGTCGCTTGCTTTGAAGGTTGTACCAGGAATAAGCAGCATGCAGCTGTTGGCCGCCCGTCACCAGATCGCGCTCACACGTGCCGGTGAGCCGTTGATCGTGCTGCCAGGACGGCGGCTGGCGGATCTCGAACAAGTCGACAATGTTGTGGTGATGCTCGACAGTGCCTGCGTCTTTGCTGAGCTGTCCGATCCGGCGCTCACGATCTTCTGGGGGGCCTACCTGGGAACCGCAGACGAGATGGTGATCGCCGGGCCACTTGACGCGGTCAAGGCACGCATTGTGGAGGCCCGGTCAACTCTACGCAGGCGCAAGGGCTGGATAATGGACATCTACCTGCTGCGCCGTGAAGCACGCCCGACAACGGATTATCAAGCCGAACCAACTACCCCGCTTGATGGGCATCAAGGATAGAGGCCACCTTGTCTCGCAATTGGTCAATGGAGTAAGGCTTGCCAATTCTGTACATGCCTTCAGGCACTTCGACGTTGTCGCCATAGCCACTGGCGAACAGCACAGGAAGCCCTGGACGCAGTGCGCGTGCACGCTTGGCCAGGTCATGGCCATCCATGTCCGGCAAGCCAACATCGGTTATCATGAGTTCGAGCGTTTGGTCAGGATTTTCGAGTACTTTCTGTGCGGTCGTGGCGTCTTGCGCCTCGATCACGTCATATTTCAATTCGTCGAGGACCTCGACCATGAGCATGCGTACGATGTCGTCGTCCTCGACTACCAGAAGGGACATGGTTCAGATCCTGTCTTGTTGAATGTCTTTTGTTCTGTGCGTCGCCAGGGCCCAGAAGTTCCCGAAGAATACCTATCTGATCGATCCGATGGAACGATTGGAGCAGGTATGTTTCAAATGCTGGCTAAATGCCGGGCACGCTGATCAGGGCGTGCGCCAGGCCAGGGGCTGCCCCTTACTATAAGGAAAGATTGACCATGCTGTTCATGGACCTCATTTGCTCGGGCGTTTTCAGATGATACAAGCTGCCTCGATGGATCAACGTAGCTTTCGCAAGCTGTTGAGCCGCAACATCGGCCTGCCCCTGGGGCTCGGCCTGCTCGGTGCCGTGGCGTTCGTCGCCGTTATCAACTACCTGCTGTCTGCCATGCAGTGGGTGGAACATACCGACCAGGTGATCGGTAACGCCAACGAAACGCTCAAGCTCTCGATCGACATGGAAACCGGGATGCGCGGTTTTCTGATCACAGGCGATGAGCGTTTCCTAGACCCGTACGAGGTGGCCAAGCCCAGGATCTTCAACAGCCTGCAAAGCCTGCGAAGCATGGTCGAGGACAATCCCCAGCAGGTCGAGCGCATCGATCGGCTGATCGCGCTGCAGGGCGCGTGGAACGACTTCGGCAGCCAGATGATCGACCTGCGCCGCGCCGAAGGGGGATACCGAGAACTAATCGGTAACGGCCGTGGCAAACGCCTGACCGACGAAATCCGCAAGGAATTCGAGGACCTGATCGGCGCCGAGCAACAGCTGCGCATGACCCGTAACGAGACGGTCAGCACTGTCACCGTCGCGGGCATCATCACGTTCATTGTGTTGCTGGTCGGGCTCAGCGCATTGCTCGCCTACCTCGGACGCCGAGACCTGCTGGCCTTGTCCGACAGCTACACCAAGAACTTGCAGGCCCAGCAGCGCGCTGCAGAGCGACTGGAGCATCAGGCCTGGCTGCGTAACGGCCAGACCCAACTGGCCCAGCAGGTGCTGGGTCAATTGTCCTTGCCCATGCTGGGTGACAAAATCCTGCGGTTCTTCGCTGCCTACCTGGGCAGCGTGGTTGGCGCCGTGTATGTGCGTGATGAACATGGCCGCCTGGTGCGGGTGGCTAGTTATGGGCTCGAAGCCCAGGAACAGGCCCGCGAGCAGGTGCTGGGTGATCATCACGGCTTGCTGGCACAAGCGGTGCGTGAAGAACGGTTGATCCGCCTCGATGCCTTGCCGGAAGACTATTACCGGTTGGCGTCGGGCCTGGGCAAGGGCCTGCCTCGCAGCGGCCTGATCGTGCCGGCCACCGAGGACGGTCAAGTTAACGGTGTCATCGAGCTGGGCCTGCTGCGCCCCTTGCAGGACCGCGACGCGGAGATGCTCGAGCGTGTGGCGGGCAACCTGGGCATGTCCATCGAAAGCGCCCGCTACCGTCAACGCCTGCAGGAAGTGCTGGCCGAAACCCAGCAGCTCAACGAAGAGCTACAGGTCCAACAGGAAGAGCTGAAAACCGCCAACGAAGAACTCGAAGAGCAGTCCCGGGTGCTCAAGGAGTCCCAGGCTTACCTTGAGACCCAACAGGCGGAGCTTGAGCAGACCAACGAGCAATTGTCCGAGCGCACCGATGCACTGGACCTCAAGAACGAGGAGCTTAGCCGTGCACAGGCCGAGCTTCAGGCTCGTGCCGATGAGCTGCAGCGTTCGAGCAAGTACAAGTCCGAATTCCTTGCCAACATGTCCCATGAGCTGCGCACGCCGCTCAACAGCTCGCTGATCCTGGCCAAGCTGCTTGCCGAGAACGGCGAAGGCAACCTGAGCCAGGAGCAGGTCAAATTCGCCGAGTCCATCTACTCGGCGGGCAATGACCTCCTTAACCTCATCAATGACATTCTGGACATTGCCAAGGTCGAAGCCGGCAAGCTTGAGGTGCGCCCCGAAACGACCCACGTCGATCGGCTGGTCGAGGGCTTGCGTGACATGTTTACGCCACTGGCCTCTCAGAAGGGGCTGGGCTTCGAGGTTACAGCGGCCGAGCACGTGCCTGCGACCTTGTTCACCGATCGCCAGCGCCTGGAACAGATCCTCAAGAACCTGTTGTCCAACGCCATCAAGTTCACCGAGCGTGGTCAGGTCAGCCTGAATATCGGCTACCAGCCCGAGGCCGGCATCGTGTTCGCGGTGCGCGACACCGGGATTGGCATCGCGCCCGATCAGCAGCAAGCCATTTTCGGTGCATTCCACCAGGTCGATGGCACCAGTAACCGCCGCTATGGGGGCACCGGGCTGGGCCTGTCCATCTCCCGCGACCTGGCCCGCCTGTTGGGCGGGCAGATCACCGTACAGAGCACGCCGGGCCAAGGCAGCGTATTCAGCCTGGTACTGCCAGAGCGCCATGATGTCGACGAACAGCCCGTCGCGCCGCTTACCCTACGCCCTGCGGTGACTGCGTTGCCATCGGTCATCCAGCCGCCAGCAGCGGCGGCCAAACCGCCGATCCTGGCCTTCACCGATGACCGCGAGCGGGCGCCGTTCACCAACCGCTGCATTCTGGTCATTGAGGACGAGCCAAACTTTGCCCGTATTCTCTTCGATCTGGCCCATGAACTGGGCTACAGCTGCCTGGTGGCCCATGGCGCCGACGAGGGCTTCGAGCTGGCTGCTCGGTTCCTGCCCGATGCCGTACTGCTGGACATGCGACTGCCGGACCATTCCGGCCTGACCGTACTGCAGCGCCTGAAGGAACAAGCCGAGACGCGGCACATCCCGGTGCATATCATTTCGGTCGAGGACCGCGTCGAAGCAGCCATGCACATGGGCGCAGTCGGTTATGCGGTCAAACCCACCAGCCGCGAAGAGCTCAAGGAAGTCTTCGCGCGCCTGGAAGCCAAGCTGACCCAGAAGCTCAAGCGTATCCTGCTGGTAGAGGACGATGACCTGCAGCGAGAGAGCATTGCCCGGCTGATCGGCGACGAAGACGTCGAGATCACCGCTGTGGGCCTGGCCCAGGAAGCCTTGGCACTGCTGCGCGAAAACGTCTACGACTGCATGATCATCGACCTCAAGCTGCCTGACATGCTCGGTAACGAGTTGCTCAAGCGCATGACGGCTGAAGATATCCGCGCGTTCCCACCTGTGATCGTCTACACAGGTCGTAACCTGACGCGTGAAGAGGAGGCCGACCTGCTCAAGTATTCGCGCTCGATCATCATCAAGGGCGCACGCTCGCCCGAGCGTCTGCTCGATGAGGTCACCCTGTTCCTGCATAAGGTGGAATCGCAGCTGTCCCATGAGCGTCAGCGTATGCTCAAGACGGCGCGAAGCCGCGACAAGGTATTCGAAGGGCGCAAGATCCTGCTGGTGGACGACGATGTGCGCAACATCTTTGCCCTGACCAGTGCCCTGGAGCACAAGGGGGCCATCGTCGAAATCGGCCGCAACGGCCGCGAAGCCATCGAACGCCTCGAACAGCATGAGGATATCGACCTGGTATTGATGGACGTCATGATGCCGGAAATGGATGGGTTCGAAGCGACCCGGCTGATCCGCCAGCAGCCTCGCTGGCGCAAGCTGCCGATCATCGCCGTGACTGCCAAGGCGATGAAGGACGACCAGCACCGCTGCCTGCAGGCCGGCGCCAATGATTACCTGGCAAAGCCCATCGACCTGGACCGCCTGTTCTCGCTGATACGTGTGTGGTTGCCGCAACTGGAGCGAATTTGATTAGCGAACGCAATACCGACATCGAGATCCGCTTGCTCATCGAGGCCATCTACCTCAAGTACAGCTACGATTTCCGCAATTATTCTGGCGCTTCGATCAAGCGCCGGATCCTGCATGCCCTGCGCCAGTTCGACTGCCAGACCGTGTCTGCACTTCAGGAGCGGGTACTGCATGACCCTGGCATGTTCATGCAGTTGTTGCAGTACCTGACGATTCCAGTCAGCGAGATGTTTCGCGACCCTGGCCACTTCCTTGCCCTGCGCAACGAAGTGGTTCCGCTGTTGCGCACATGGCCATCGATAAAGATCTGGATCGCCGGCTGCAGCACAGGCGAGGAGGTGTATTCGATGGCCATCTTGCTGCGCGAGGAGGGTCTGCTGGAGCGCACCATCATCTACGCCACCGACATCAACCCGCACTCGCTGGAAAAAGCCAAGCAAGGCATCTATTCCATGCCAAGCATGCGCGAGTATGAAGAAAACTACAGGTTGGCCGGTGGGCGACGCGACTTCTCCGATTACTACACTGCTGCTTACGGCAACGCCATCATGGACAGCACCTTGCGTGAGCAGGTGACCTTCGCCGATCACAGCCTGGCCACCGACAGTGTGTTCTCGGAAACCCAGCTCGTCTCGTGCCGCAACGTGCTCATCTATTTCGACAAGGTCCTGCAGGACCGCGCCCTGGGCCTGTTCCATGAGTCCCTTTGCCACCGGGGTTTTCTGGTGCTGGGCAGCAAGGAGTCGGTTGATTTCTCGGCCTACAGCCAGCGCTTCGAGCCCTGGGTCAAGCCTGAACGGATCTACCGCAAGTCATGAAGGGCATACAAGCTGTCGTGATCGGCGCCTCGGCGGGCGGTGTGACTGCCTTGTTCAAGGTGCTCGGCGGGTTGCCAGGGGCGTGCAAGGTGCCTGTGGTGTGCCTGTTGCATCTGCCCGAGGACCGGCATAGTCATCTGGCTGAAGTGCTGCAACGTCGCTTGGGCCGACCAGTGCTCGAGGCACGCGACAAGCAGCCTTTGCAAGACGGCGGTATCTTCGTGGCGGGCCCTGGTTACCACCTCTCGGTAGAATGCGACTTCACCCTTTCTCTGAGCCAGGAGCCGGCGCAGCACTTTTCCAGGCCTTCGATCGACTACCTGTTCATGTCGGCAGCCGATGCCTATGGCGCGGCACTGCTGGGCATACTGCTCACTGGCGCAAATGAAGATGGCGCCCAAGGCCTTGCGTACATCAAGAACAGCGGCGGCCGGACCATTGTCCAGGACCCTCGCGATGCACAGGTCGCGCTGATGCCGGAGGCCGCTTTGGCCCTGCATCGTCCCGACCATATTCTTCCTTTGAGTGGTATCGAGCAGTTGCTTGGTACTCTGGAATCCAGCGCATGTTAAGCCAGACCATCGCCAAACTGCTGATCGTCGACGATCTGCCAGAAAATCTCCTGGCCCTCGATGCCCTCATACAGGGTGACGATCGCGAGGTGCATCAAGCCCAGTCCGCCGAAGCGGCGTTGTCACTGCTGCTTGAGCACGAATTCGCCTTGGCCATCCTGGATGTGCAGATGCCTGGCATGAACGGTTTCGAGCTGGCCGAGCTGATGCGCGGTACCGAAAAAACCCGCAACATCCCTATCGTGTTCGTGACCGCGGCTGGGCGCGAAATGAACTATGCCTTCAAGGGCTACGAAAGCGGCGCCGTGGATTTTCTCTACAAACCGCTCGATACCATGGCGGTCAAAAGCAAAGTGTCGGTTTTCGTGGATCTCTACCGACAACGCAAAGTGCTCGACCAGCAACTGCAAGCGCTCGAGCGCAGCCGGCAGGAGCAGGAGGCCTTGCTGGATAAGCTGCAAAGCGCGCGCTGCGAGCTGGAGCACGCCGTGCGGATGCGTGACGATTTCATGTCCATCGTTTCCCATGAGGTGAGAACGCCTCTGAACGGTTTGATCCTGGAAACGCAACTGCGCAAGCTGAACCTGGCCAGGGGCAATCTGGAGGCTTTCAGTGAGGAAAAGCTCAAGGCCATGGTCGAGCGCGACGAGCGTCAGATCAACAGCCTGATACGGCTGATCGAAGACATGCTCGACGTGTCACGCATCCGCACCGGTAAACTCTCACTGCGCCCGAAGCTGTTTGACCTCAGCCAACTGGTACGGGGGCTGGTGGAGAACTTCACGGCGCAAGCGATCGCGCTGGATACCCGAATCGACCTGCACTGTGACGGGTGCCTGGCTGGCGAGTGGGACGAATTTCGCATCGAGCAAGTGCTGGCGAACCTGCTGTCCAACGCCCTGCGCTATGGGGAGCGCAAGCCTGTACACGTACGGGTGTTCGAGCTGGACGGCATGGCATGCGTGCAGGTGCAAGACAATGGCATTGGCATTGGTGCGGCCAACCAGCAGCGTATCTTCCAGCAGTTCGAGCGGGTCTCGAACCATAAGGCGACGGGTGGCCTGGGGCTTGGGCTCTATATCTCCGAGCAGATCGTACAGGCCCACCGCGGGCGTATTCTGGTCGAAAGCGAGGAGGGCCAAGGTGCCACGTTCACCCTGCAATTGCCGTTGGGCGTGTGCGAACAACAAAACGATCAGGCGCGGGCAACCTCTGCGTGAGCCCGGGGTCTGATGGCAAACTGCAAGAATTTCCAAGGTTTCGATATGAGTGAAGATGCACAAGATGTGGTGCTGGTCGTCGAGGATGAACCGGCTATTCGCATGATTTTGCGGGACTACCTGGCCGGGGAGGGGTACCACGTGCTGGTAGCCGAAGATGGCGAGCAGGCGTTTGCCATCCTGGCCAGCAAGCCGCACCTGGACCTGATGGTGACCGACTTCCGCTTGCCCGGTGGCATCTCAGGCGTGGAAATCGCTGAACCCGCAGTCAAGTTGCGGCCAGACCTCAAGGTGATCTTCATCAGCGGCTATCCAGCGGAGATCCTGGAGTCCGGTAGCCCGATCACCCGCAAGGCGCCCATCCTGGCCAAGCCGTTCGACCTCGACACATTGCATGACAAGATCCAGACCCTGCTGCGCTGACAGCGGCAGGTTAAACCAAAGCGGGTGGCCACTGGTTCAGCAATCAGTGGCCTGGTTCCAGTTCCACCGCAGGATTGAGCGTCAATGGGCGAACCGCTTGGCCCCGGCAACACACAGCACCGCACCCACCGTCACCGACACCATGGCCCAGCTCACCTGCTCGTGCAGCAAAACTGCTGCCAAACCCAGCCCAATGAAGGGCTGTACCAACTGCAATTGGCCGACCGCCGCAATCCCGCCCTGGACGAGCCCGCGGTACCAGAACACGAATCCGATGAACATGCTGAACAACGAGACATAACCGAAGCTGAACCAGGCAGAGGCGCCGACTTGCGTCAGGTTCGCCATCGTGGGCATGGTGATGACCGCCAACACCAGCATCGCGGGCAGCGCGAGCAACAACGACCAGCTGATGACCTGCCAGCCGCCCAATGTGCGAGACAGTCGTGCACCTTCTGCATACCCCAGTCCGCATACCACGACTGCCGCGACCATCAACCCATCACCCACTATCGAAGCCTGCCCTGCATAGGCCGATGCATAGCCCGCCACCAACCCGGCACCTGCCAACGAAAATGCCCAGAACAGCGGCCTGGGACGCTCGCCGCCGCGCAGCACGGCAAAGCCGGCGGTGCACAGCGGCAATAGCCCCACAAATACGATGGAGTGGGCGGAGCTGACGTGCTGCAAGGCCAATGCAGTCAGTAGCGGAAACCCGACCACGACGCCGAGCGCTGTCACGGCCAGGGATGGCCAATCGCCTCGTCGAGGCTGGGGCTGACGCAGCAAGATCAGGCAACAAGCACCCACCAACGCGGCAATGGTTGCCCTTGCGCAGGTCAGAAAGGTGGGTTCGAACGCTGCCACTGCCACGCGCGTTGCGGGCAAGGAGCCTGCGAAAATGACCACGCCGATAAAACCGTTGATCCAGCCGCTTTCTGTTCTCTGCATCTCGCACTCCTTGTCGTCAATGAAGCCAGTACAACACCGATGTGCGCGCAGACGCCATGTACAATCCAGTACAGTTTGGCGGAACTGTTAGGTATTGATGGGCAGTACAGGTGGGAAGAATCCAGTGAAAGAGCACAGCACGCGCATTGCAAAAGTCATGGCTGAAATCCATGCCCGCATCGCGGCCCGTACCTATTTGCCCGGTGCGCGGATACCTTCAGTGCGGGCAATGGCGCAGAGCATGCAGATCTCGGTGTCGACCGTGGTCGAAGCCTACGAACGACTGGTGGCCGGAGGGGTACTCCATGCCCGCCGTGGCGCCGGGTTTTATGTGGCAGGGGGCGCGGCGCCCTTGGTGCTGACCGAGCTGGGGCCCAAGCTTGAGCATGAGGTCGATCCACTGTGGATCTCTCGCCAGGCGCTGGAACCCGCTGGCGCCCTGTTGAAACCTGGCTGCGGCTGGCTTCCTGCGCACTGGATGTTCGAGGCTGGAGTGCGCAAGGCGCTCCGGGCTACGGCGCGCTCGCAAGCCGAGCAGGTGGTTGAGTACGCATCGCCGCAGGGCCATCGGCCGCTGCGCGATTTTCTGTCGCGGCGACTGGCCGGCTTTGGCATCGACGCACCGGCGGAGCAGGTCATGCTCACCGAGTCCGGCACGCACGCCATCGACCTGATCTGCCGTTTTCTGCTCCAACCTGGTGACACCGTACTGCTCGACGATCCCTGTTATTTCAACTTCCATGCCTTGCTCAGGGCCCACAGTGTCAACATCGTCGGTGTGCGTCAGACCCCTACCGGCCCGGATATCGATGCATTCGGTGCTGCCCTGGCGGCGCATTCGCCACGGCTCTACATCACCAATTCCGGCATTCACAACCCAACAGGTGCCTCCCTGTCACCGGGCACTGCGCACCGGCTGCTCAAGCTCGCTGAGGCCTCGGGCCTGTTGATCGTCGAGGACGACGTTTTCGCCGATTTCGAGCATACGCCAGCGCCCAGGCTCGCAGCCTTCGATGGCCTGGCCCGGGTCATCCAGATTGGCAGTTTCTCCAAGACCGTCTCCGCTTCGGTCAGGTGTGGGTATATCGCCGCACGTCATGACTGGATCCAGAGCCTGGTCGACCTGAAGATCGCCACCACCTTCGGAGGCGGTCGTCTGGCAGCGGACATCGTTCACCATGCGATCACCAGCAGCGGCTACCGCAAGCACATGGAGACCGTGAGGATGCGCCTTGCCATCGAAAGGGACAGAACGGCTGAAAAGCTCAAAGCGCTCGGCATCATTCCCTGGCTGATGCCACAGGCAGGGCTGTACCTGTGGTGCCGTCTGCCGCAGGGCAAGGACGCGGCCGCGTTGGCCAAGGTGTGCTTGAACAATGGCGTGGTGTTGGCGCCTGGGAACGCGTTCAGCCAGTCCCAGACGGCAGGCGATTATGTGCGTTTCAATGTTGCGCAGTCAGCCGACGGGAAAATCTACGAGGTACTGGCGCGGGCTCTGAATGCCTGAGCCTTGCGCCTGGGTAGGCCCGCGAACCCTGACGCCCGAGCTTTTCTGAACCCTCGTCAATCGGGCAGTGCCCAACGTTACTCCAGGCTCAAGCAGGCTAGCCATCATGGACCACCCAGAAATCATTCATCACGGCGCCCGGGAGGGCGTGACCGGCTCCTGCCATCAAGTCTGGATGGACCAGACGGCCAGCTTGCTGATCGACTGCGGCGCCTTTCAAGGCGAGGACGAAGATCAAGGCGGGGAGGGCTTGGCCCTCGACTTCGCCATCGATGGCGTCAAGGCCCTGATCGTGACGCATGTACACCTGGATCACGTTGGGCGAATCCCTCATCTGCTGGCTGCGGGTTTCGAGGGACCGATCCTGTGTAGCGAACCGTCAGCTCAGTTGTTGCCCATCGTACTCGAAGACGCGTTCCGGCTCGGTATCAGTGACGATCCCGAGCAACTGGAACGCTATCTCAAGGTTGTGGAGCAGCGCACCATCGCATTGCCCTACGGCAACTGGTTCACGCTCCACGAAACCGAGGCTGCCCACTGCAAGGTCAGGCTGCAACCGGCCGGCCATGTGCTGGGTTCGGCGTATGTGGAACTCGACATGCAAAGGCCAGGCGCGACTGCCCAACGGGTGGTCTTCAGTGGTGATCTGGGGGCGCCGCACTCGCCACTGTTGCCAGACCTGACGGCTCCCGAGCGGGCTGACCTGCTGATTCTGGAAAGCACCTACGGTGACCGTCGGCATACCGACCGGAAGCACCGGCGTGAACGCTTGCAGGCCGTCATCGAGCGGGCGCTGAAAGACCAGGGTACGGTGCTGATCCCTTCTTTCTGCATCGGCCGCACCCAGGACTTGCTCTACGAGCTAGAAGAAATCCTCCACGAGCACGAATTGGCGGGAAACGATCAGGCCAACAGCGGCCCGGAAGTGGATTGGCCACACTTGCCGATTATTCTCGATTCACCGCTGGCTAGCCGCTTCACGCAGGTCTACAAGGGCTTGCAAGGGTATTGGGACGAATCGGCCCAGGACCGTATCAAGGAAGGGCGCAAACCCCTGTCCTTCAAGCAACTGATCACCATCGACAGCCATGAGGAGCACCAACGCATCGTTCAGCACCTGGCCGAAACGGCTCGGCCGGCGATCGTCATCGCGGGCAATGGCATGTGCTCGGGCGGGCGTATCGTCAACTACCTCAAGGCGATGCTAGGTGATGCCCGGCACGATGTGGTCTTCGTCGGTTACCAGGCCCATGGCACACCTGGCCGGGACATCCTGACCCACGGCCCGGAAGGCGGGTACGTCATGCTGGACGGCGAACGCATAGACATTCGTGCCGGGATCGAGCGTGTGGAGGGCTACTCAGCCCATGCCGACCAGGCGGATCTGGTCGGTTTCGTCACGCGAATGCAGGTTTGGCCGTCGCATATCCGCCTGATACACGGAGAGCCTGAGGCCAAGCAGTGCCTGGCCGGCGTTCTGCAAGCGCGCTATCGCGAGAGCGGTCACGAGGGACGTGTGCACATCCCCTGATGGTTAGCGACTAGAAAGTCCACGAACACCCGCACGCGTGCGGGCATGTTCGGTCCACCGGCGAAAACGGCGTGGATGGGCTCTCGGTCACCTGGATTGAAGGCCTCGAACAGTGACACCAGGCGGCCGCTGGCCAGGTCATCGGCGACGGTGAAGGTGCCTATCCGCGCGATGCCTGCGCCCAGCCTGGCCAACTGGGCCAGGGCTTCGCCACTGCTGCACTCGATGTTGCCGCTTACCTTCAGTGCGAACTCGCGACCGTCACGCACGAACGGCCAGTCCGACGTGGCTCGCCTGAAGTTGAATCGCAGGCAGTTGTGCTTTGCCAGGTCCTCGGGTAGCAAAGGGGTGCCCCACCGGCTCAGATAGTCTGGCGAGGCCACGACCACCTGGCCCGTTTCATCGATTTGCCGAGCATTCAGAGAGCTGTCTGGCAGCGTGCCGAAGCGCACAGCCACATCGGCCTGGCCACCGAGCACATCAACGACTTCGTCACTCAGGGTCAGGTCGACCAATACCTGCGGGTACTGCACGCTGAACGCCGCCACCAAGGGGACGATGCGCAGTCGGCCGTGCCCAAGTGCAGCGCTGACGCGAACTCGACCACGGGGCACGCCCTGGTCCGTAATGGCCTGCTCCACCTCCTGAAGGTCGGTCAGCACGCGGCGTGCCCCGCGTAGATAAGTCTCGCCTTCGGGTGTGAGGGTAATCGCGCGCGTGGTACGCAGCATCAGCCGTGTTCCAAGACGCTGCTCGGTGCGCGCCAGTATGCGGCTGACGGCAGAGGGTGTCAGGCCCAATGCACGGGCGGCTGCCGACAGGCTGCCTGCTTGCGCCACCTGGGTGAACACCTCCATCTCACCTGATCGTCCTGTCAGATCCATTTGTGCCTCGTACGCAAAGGTGGTTCGCACAATCGCTATCTAGTGCCTTGGTGAAACAGATCGTAGCATTCACGGCACAGATAAGGAGTTAGCCATGCGTATCAATCCACCCCTTGTAGCACTCGCCATGGGCGCGTTCGGTATCGGGGTTACCGAGTTTGCTCCCATGGGCATGCTGCCCAGCATTGCCACTGACCTGGGTGTGTCCATTCCGGCCGCTGGTCTGCTGGTCAGCGCCTATGCACTGGGTGTGCTGATCGGCGCCCCGCTCATGACCCTGGCAACCGTACGCGTACCGCGCCGATACCTGCTGATCGGGCTGATGGCCATCTTCACCTTAGGCAACCTTATGTCGGCCCTGGCCAGCGATTACGCCAGCCTGTTGGTCGCACGGGTAGTGACCTCCCTCAACCACGGCGCCTTCTTCGGTATAGGTGCCATCGTCGCGGCCAGCGTGGTGCCCGCCGAGAAACGTGCCGGCGCCGTGGCCGCGATGTTCATGGGCCTGACGCTGGCCACCATCGGCGGTGTCCCCCTGGCAACCTGGTTCGGCGAGTTGCTCGGCTGGCGCACGGCGTTCTGGGGCATAGCCGGGCTCGGCCTGGTGGCGATGACCACGCTGTGGTATGCCTTGCCCAATGTGCCATCGCCCAAGGGCGACGGTGCGCTGGCCGAGATACGCGTGCTGACACGTGGGCCTGTGTTGGCAGCCTTGCTCCTGACCGTGGTGGGCTCCAGCGCGATGTTCACGGTGTTCACCTACATTGCGCCCATCCTGCAAAACGAAGCCGGCGCGTCTACCGCATTCGTCACCTCCATGCTGGTGCTGTTTGGTGTTGGCCTGACCCTGGGTAACGTCTGGGGCGGCAAAGCGGCGGACCGTTCCGTGGATCGAACCCTGATTGTCTCGCTCGCCATATTGATCGCGGTACTGCTGGTGTTCCCACTCGTAATGGGCTCATCCCTGCTTACTGCCGGCGCCATCCTGGTCTGGGGCGCAGCCAGTTTCGCCCTGGTTCCGCCCCTGCAGATGCGCGTGATGGAGGCGGCCAAGGATGCACCCAACCTGGCCTCGGCCGTGAACATCGGTGCTTTCAACCTGGGCAACGCCATCGGCGCTGCATTGGGGGGCGCCGTGATCAATGGCGGCCTCGGTTACTCGGCCATCGCGCTGGCGGGCGCAGGCACCGCAGCGCTGGGCTTGATAATGGTGCTGACGTTCGCCTGGCGTGGTCGTCACCAGGTTACCCAGGTCGCGGCCTGAGGCATGCGCCTTCGCGAAGGCTGTGCTAGCTGTCAAGGCGTGCCGTTACGCCCATGTTCGTGATAGGCCGGGCGCTCGCTCAGGCGCTCGTAATAATCGCGTAGGGCAGGCAGGTGAGGGTGTTCGAGCGGCGTTTCGAACCAGCGGTTGACCGACAGGCCTATGGGAATGTCGGCCAGGGTGAAGTCACGCCCGGCTACATAGGCGCCGGTGCGTGCCAACTGGCGCTCGAGAATGAGCATATTGCGCCCCCAGTCGGCACAGGCGTTGGCCAGGGCATGCGGGTCTTGATGGGCGGGGGAGTGTCTGACCAGCGACAGGAACGCGTAGCGCCAGGATGCGTTCAGGTCCGAAGCCTGCCAGTCGATCCATTGGTCGATCCTGGCCCGAGTACGGGCCTCCCCCGGGTAGAAGGCTGCTGGGCCATAGCAATTGGCCAGGTAGCGAATGATGCTGTTGGACTCCCACAAGGTGAAGTCGCCGTCCTGGATGACCGGCACCATGGCATTGGGGTTGAGCGCCAGAAACGCTTCGCTGTCGGTAGCCTGGAAGCCCGTTCCCCAGTCCTCCCGCACGAATGGGACCTGGAACTCCGCGCACGCCCACAGTACCTTGCGTACGTTGATCGATGAGGCTTTGCCCAGTATGCGCAGCATGTTGACATCCTTGTAGGCGGAGCTTCGATCCTCGGTGACCGACGGCAAACGGTCAAGAGGTAGCGATCGTGTAGGCCCTTTCTGAAATTGCGCGCAGGTACTTGCTGCTCGTTGTGCTCAGGGAAGCACCTGCCTAGTCTCGGCTCTCCAGACAGGGAGCAAACAGCATGGACAATGACATCACCAGACCCCCCCAAGGCCCCACCGTGGTCAACGCAACCCGTCGATTCGCGAGCGCCGGTACCGACCTGGTCCAGATGAAGCCAGCGTTGCCCTTGCGTACTGCCTTAGTGGAAGCATCCGTCATCATGGGTTGCATCACCGAGCTTACCCGCAAGGCCATCGACAAGCCTGCAGACCGCAAGAACGCAATGCTCGCCACCTGCTACCTGGCCGCAATGGCCAAGGCCCTCATCGACGGGCAATTACAGGCGTTGCGCCATGTTCGTGAGGACGATGTCGAACGATAGCGGTCAGGCGCTTGCTTGGGGGCCGCGAACTTGGCACCCTTGGCGGCGCGTATCGCCTGTAACTCGACAAAAGGAAGAGTGCATTGAGCTGGGACAAGGTGGGGAAACTCCTCGTAGCCGTTCTGATCGGGCTAGCGGCCCTGTTGTTCGTCTACAAGGCAGTGATGGGCAACCCGCGCCTGGAAGCGTCGCTGACCTACGCGTACCTGACCTATCCGGGACAGTTCAGCGAGCGTATCAGCAAAGCCAGCGAGCAGCTCAAGTACGAGCAGTTGAGTGCACGCATAAACACGATCGGCCAAGGTCAACTGAGCCGCGACCAGGTCGACCGGCTGGTCGAGATGGCACAGGCGCCTTATGCCCAGCTGTTTGCAAAACCTTTCGAGGCCGGCCTGGTAGACCACCGGACCGGCTTGCTCATCGAGTTGCAGAACACCGGCAATGCCCCCGTGGATCAGGTAAGGATCCGCTTGCCCTCCAAAGGCCTGGTGCAGATCCGGGATTCGGCCGGCAATGACACCTTGCTCGAGGCGGCCACCGCTCAGCTCGAGATCCCGGCGATCGAGGCCGGCGGCTCCAGCAAGGTCTGGGTGTATTTCGATGCTGACTATTCGCAGATTCGCCAGAGTGGGGTAGGCATCAGCTATGCCGAGGGGACGGCGGATGTGCAGGTGTATCAGTCGGTCGCCGGCTTCCCGGCCTGGGCTGCCCGCTACAGCACAGAGCTGATGGGGCTGTTGATTGTAATGGGGTTGAGCGTGTTGGCACTGGGTTACGCCTGCCTGTCCCGCCGGCGGCCGGCCTAGGCATTGCTCAAGCGCCGGTGTCGTGCAGTGCCAGGCTCTGACGCAAGTGCTCCAGCAAGGCCAGGCGCACCGATTGCGGCCCCTGAACGCGGATCGCTCCGGCCTGGGACAGCAGCCAGCCCATCAACGCTCGATCATCCGCTACCGTTGTGACCAGGATGGCACCGCCGTTGGGCAGGCATGTGAGGCGCATACCTGTGCCCAGCGGATGCATCTCCAGATGATGGTAGAGCGACTCGTCCACCCAGGCGTGCAATTCCACTTGAGCGGGCGCATCCCCTGGCGCGGGCGGTGCCCCATCGCGCAATTTGCGTCCGGGCTGCCAGTGCCAGCTATACGGCATGCACGCGCTGTTGCACTGCAACGGGAACAGCCCTGCCAGCTCCACCAGGTCACGCTCGACCGTACGCTTGGTCGTGGCATGGCCCGCGCTCGACAGTGCCGCCTGTAACTGCGTGCAGCTCATGCCGGGATCGCGGCCCGGAAGGAGCTTGAGGAGTTCCCACTGGCGGGCGATGGTGTGACGCGATGACTGACTGGGCAAAGGCTCTTCCTTGAGGGGCAGACAATGAATGCCTAACTGGTGGCTTTAAGCTACCGGAGGATACCGTTTCGCAGGTTTTGAACCAAGTCATTCATACCCGTGAGGCAAGCGACGAGCGCAAACGGTGTCTTCGTACTTGCAACGCCATCGCCCCCGATCAACGACACAGGGGCGATGGGTTAACGCTCGAACATCATCTGTCCAGGCAACGGGTCAGCGTGCGCCCACTCAGTTGAGCGCGTGCGCCATACCCTGGTCTTCGCCAAGGAAACCACCGCTCTGGTGCTGCCACAGGCGCGCGTAGGTGCCGTTTTTCTCGAGCAGCTGGGCGTGGGTGCCTTGCTCGATGATGCGCCCTTCATCCATCACGATCAGACGATCCATGGCGGCGATCGTAGACAGTCGATGGGCAATCGCAATTACAGTCTTGCCCTCCATCATCTCGTCCAGGCTTTCCTGGATGGCGACCTCTACCTCCGAATCCAGTGCACTGGTTGCCTCGTCAAGCAGCAGGATAGGTGCGTTCTTGAGCATCACCCGGGCGATGGCGATGCGCTGACGTTGCCCACCGGACAGCTTGATACCGCGCTCACCGACCATGGTGTCGTAACCGGTGCGGCCCTGTTGGTCGCTGAGCTGGCTGATGAACCCGTCGGCTTGCGCATCGCGGGCGGCGGCCTGGATTTGCGCGTCGGTGGCGTCCGGCCGTCCATAGGCGATGTTCTCGCGTATGGTGCGATGCAGCAGTGACGTATCCTGTGTCACCATGCCGATGGCGCTGCGCAGGCTGTCCTGGGTGACCTTGGCTACATCCTGGCCATCGATACGGATCTGGCCACTGTCCACGTCGTAAAAGCGCAGCAGCAGGTTGATCAGCGTCGACTTGCCAGCACCGGAGCGGCCGACCAGGCCCACTTTCTCACCCGGCTTGATGTCCAGACTGAGGTCGGTCAGTACCTGGCGCTCACCGTTGTAGTTGAAACTGACCTTGTCGAATGTCACTGCGCCACCACGGGTCACCAGAGCGGTGGCGTCCGGGGCGTCCTGCACTTTCGGACCGCGCGTCAGGGTGGCCATGCCGTCCTGCAGTGTGCCGATATTTTCGAACAGTGAGGTCATCTGCCACATGATCCAGTGCGACATGCCATTGATGCGCAGGGCCATGGCAGTGATGGCCGCCACAGCGCCGGTGCCCACTTGGCCCTGGTGCCACAGCCACAGCGCATAACCGCCTGCACCAAGGATAAGCCCTACCACCAACGCCTGGTTGACGATCTCGAACTGGCTCACCAGACGCATCTGCCGGAAACCGGTCTGCTTGAAGTCCTCCATGGCCGCTCGGGCGAAATGGGCTTCGCGCTTGGAGTGCGAGAACAACTTGACTGTAGTGATGTTGGTGTAGGCGTCGGAAATGCGCCCGGTCATCGACGACCGCGCGTGGGCCTGCTCTTCGCCTACTGCGCCCAGGCGTGGAACGAAATAAACCATCGCCAGCCCGAATAGCACCAGCCAGGCAATGAACGGCAGCATGAGTTTCAAGGCAAAGCCGCCGGCCAGGGCGATGATGGCGATGAAATAAACGCCAATGCCGGGCAGGATCTCGATGACCGTGAACAGCACCTCGCGCACGGCCAGTGCAGTCTGCATGACCTTGGTGGTGACGCGCCCTGAAAACTCGTCGGAGAAGAACGACAGGCTCTGGCGCAGCATCAGCCGGTGAAAATCCCAGCGCAGTCGCAGCGGCAGGTTGATGGCCAGCACCTGGTGCTGGACCATGGTGCGTAGCGCCACCAGGCCGATGCTGATCACCAGCACGATGCCAATGCCCCACAACACGTGGCTTTCCTGGGCGGCAGCGGTGTCGCCGGCCTGCCAGGCTGACAGCAGGTCCACCACCTGGCCGAGGAAGCTGAACAGCCAGGCTTCGTAGAGGGACACGCTAGCGCTGAGCAGGGCCAGCGCAAGAATGTAGCCGCGCGCTCCACGGGTGCACGCCCACAGGAAAGGCATGAGGCCAACGGGGGGCGGCGGCACCTCATCGGGAGGGAAAGGGTCGAGCCTACGCTCAAAGATACGAAGCATGCAGTGTCTCCGGAAAAACGAATGGCGTGGCTGCCCTGGTACTTCACCAGCAGTGCCCGCCTTTACATAGACACAATGAGTGTCCATCTGATCAAAAACTTCAGCGCCATGGGCCTGCGTGAGGCTTCACATGCTCAAGACCTTTTGCATTGGCTGGTAAATCAGCCCCGCGTGCTCCCCAACTTCACCTGCCTGGCTGAAGCCATAACGCTGATAGGCCGCCACCGATGGCAGCGACGCGCTTACCGTAACCGTCTGGCTGCGGGCATGGCCGAGAGCGGCCTCGATCAAGCGTCGGCCGATACCCTGGCGCTGACGAGCGGGGCATACGAAGAGCATTGCCACATGACGGCCTTGCTTGAGTTCGACCAGCCCCGCAAGCCTTCCTTGGACCTCGCACACCAGCATGAGGTTGTCACCTTGCAATCGCTCTGCAAAGGCGTTCACGCTCGCCACTTCGGTGAATGTCGTGATGGCCTGCGCAGGCAAAAGTGGCGCTACCGAATGCATGAACGAAGCCATGCACAGAGCATTGGCCTGATCGAGTTCATGGCGATAGAGGGTGCGTATTTGCATGCTGACGGTCCGTGTGGGCAAGCGGTGAGCTAATAGTACCAGCGCTTCTTTCTGGCAATTGCAAAGGAGTGTATTCGTGCCTGCTTGAGCGTGCAGCCGGAGAGTTGCTGATCGATTCCATATCACCAGGCGAGTACCCAGTCCTGGACGCTCATCGACTTCCTGCACGGATGGGGCTAGCCTCGTGCCAACCTGCCCAGCCTGGATCGCCTACCCCCTATGCCTGCCGTTTTTTCCGAGTTGCCGTCCCTTGGCGCCCTGCGGGTGTTCGAGGTCGTGGCGCGGCATCTCAATTTTGGCCTGGCCGCCGAAGAGCTGGGTGTCACCCAGCCCGCCGTGGCCCAGCAGATTCGGGGGTTGGAACGCGCCTTGGAGGTACGCCTGTTCGAACGCCTGCCTCGAGGCCTGGCATTGACCGACGCTGGCCGCGGGTATAGCGAGACCGTGCGTACGGCAATGGCCATGCTCGATGAGGCAACGCGCCGGCTGCGCCCTGCGCCTTCCCATATCACCGTCAGCGTGACACCCACTTTCGCCGCCAAGTGGCTGATCCCCAGGCTCGGTGGACTGGCCGAGCGCTACCCGACATTGGATGTGCGAGTACTGGCCACCGATCGTCTGTCGCATTTTCATACCGACGGCGTCGACCTTGCCGTGCGTTACGGGCGGCCACCTTTCGGGCCAGGGCTTGAGCAGGCACTGTTGATGGGTTCGGAGATCATCGCGGTGGCGAGCCCCACCCTGGTAGCGGCGCTTGGCCCGCCTGAAGACTTCGCAACACTGGAGCGCTATGTAGCTCTGTGTGATGCCCACGACTTGTGGCCGTCTTATCGCGCCCAGGTCTATCCCGGTCACCCCGCCGTTGGTGCAAGGTCAGTCCAGTTCAACCAGACATCACTGGCCATTGACGCGGCCATTGGCGGGCAGGGCATTGCGCTGGCAGAACGCGCCTTCGTGGCTCAGGAGATCGACGCAGGGCGCCTGGTCCAGGTTGCCGAATCGCATCTGCGCCCAGACAAGGCGTTCTACGTGGTGTGGCCACGCAAAGCTCGAGACGCGCAGCAGCTGCAGTGGGTCATCGACTGGCTCAGGTCAGACGCAGGCGATAGAAAAACTACTGGCTGACGCGTTGGGAGCTATCTCCCTCGCTTCTCTGCCCCTTGGTAGCCTGGTTCCTGTACCCACTCTATGCCCATCACAGGAGGCAGCATGACAAACGAAAAGGTTGCAATCATTACCGCAGGTGGCAGCGGGATGGGCGCGGCGGCGGCCAGGCGCCTGGCCGCCGATGGCTACAAGGTCGCGATTCTTTCGTCCTCTGGCAAGGGAGAGGCCTTGGCCATGACGCTGGGCGGGCTGGGCGTGACGGGGAGCAACCAGTGCATGGAGGACCTCGAGCGGCTGGTCGAGGCAGTCATGCAGCGGTGGGGCCGCATCGACGTGCTGGTCAACAGTGCTGGCCACGGGCCTCGGGGGCCTGTGCTGGAACTGAGCGACGCCGACTGGCATGCCGGCATGGAGACCTACCTGCTCAACGTCATCCGGCCGACACGCCTGGTCACGCCGGTGATGCAGCGCCAGGGCGGCGGGGTCATCGTGAATATTTCCAGTGCCTGGGCCTTCGAACCCAGTGATCTGTTTCCCACTTCCGCCGTGATGCGTGCCGGGCTCGCTGCGTTCAGCAAACTTTTCGGCGATACGTATGCACGTGACAATGTGCGCATGAACAACGTGCTGCCGGGGTGGATAGACAGCTTGCCGGCCCTTGAGCAGCGTCGCGACAGCGTGCCGCTCAAGCGCTATGGCAGCAGCGACGAAATTGCCGCCACGGTCGCGTTTCTGGCAAGTGACGGCGCCGCCTACATCACCGGGCAGAATATCCGGGTCGACGGTGGCGTGACGCGAAGCGTCTGAGTTGAACGATGCGCTCAAGGCAGGCTCACAACCCCAAAGGGTTTCACAGGAGCAGTGCGATGAGTATCGAACGCAGTATCCCTGAACTCGCGGCCTGGTACGCGCAGTACGACGACATCAGCTACCGCCGTGAGTCACCCGATGCCTACCACCATGAACTGGTGCGTACCGCCGAAGCGTTGCGTGACGATGGCATCATCGATTGGGACGATTGGCTGGCGCTCAAGGCCTTGGCCGACCAGGCGCATGTGCATGCCCTCGAAGATGCCGTGCGCGCCCATGTAATCGACCCTGACACATGAAAGCGCTCAGGATTGCCACATTCAACATCAACGGCATTCGCAGCCGGCTGCCTGCACTGCTGGCCTGGCTCGAACGTGAAAAGCCCGATGTGGTCTGCCTTCAGGAGCTCAAGGCACCCGACCATCAGTTCCCGGGTAAGGCTCTGGAAGCCGCTGGCTACGGGTATCTGCACCTGGGCCAACCTGCCTGGAACGGAGTGGCGATCCTGGCGCGCGGCAGCGAGCCGCTCGAGGTACGGCGAGGCTTGCCGGGCATGGAGGACGACACCCAGAGCCGCTATCTGGAGGCAGCGGTGCATGGGGTGTTGATAGGGTGTTTGTACCTCCCCAACGGCAACCCGCAACCAGGTCCGAAGTTCGACTACAAGCTGCGTTGGTTCGAATGCCTGATCGAGCATGCCCGGCAGTTGCTGGGCAGTGGTCACCCCACCGTCCTGGCCGGTGACTTCAATGTCGTGCCCACGGACCTGGATATCTACGACTCCAAGTCCTGGCAAAAGGATGCGCTACTGCAACCCGAATCGCGCGATTGCTTCGAGCGTTTACTGGCCAGCGGCTGGATCGATGCTATCCGGCACCTGCATCCGCAAGAGCAGGTGTTCACGTTCTGGGACTACTTCCGCAACCATTGGGCGCGCAATGCGGGTCTGCGCATCGATCACCTGCTGCTCAACCGGGACCTGGCGCCGTACCTCAAGCGAGCGGGCGTCGATGCCTGGGTGCGCAATGAGCCCAAGGCCAGTGACCATGCCCCGACCTGGATCGAGTTGGGGAGTCGGCGCAGCCGCAAGTCGGCTGGAGTCAGCTAATAAGGTCAGGAGCTCAAGCGCCTGATTGCACGATCCTATACGCATCTTTCCAGCTGCCCTGTACCCCATCCATCATCTCTTGAGTTCCCCTATGGGAGCGGTCCGATGCCCCGGCAAGGCCGCTTGTGTCTTGATTA
>NZ_DIMK01000016.1:0-28215 GCF_002425525.1 Pseudomonas sp. UBA5568
ATCAAGACACAAGCGGCCTCGTGCCGCGATGGGCCGCATAGCGGCCCCAACTACCGCGCCCGAGTGACCCGATCCACCAGATACACCAGCCCGTGATAATCGATGCCACTGTGGGTCGACAAGCCAATTTCACAGGTGCGGCTGGTGGAGATGCCTTCACCGCAGTACTGCACCGCATCCTTCAGGCTGCGCAAGGCATGGGCATTGAGCTCCGGGGTGGTGAAGCCCTTGTCGCCGGCAAACCCGCAGCAATGAATCCCTTCAGGTATCACCACCTGCGTGCTGCACCGCCGCGCCAGGTCGATCAGCGCCTGGCTTTCGCCCAGGTGCTGCGTACTGCAGGTCACATGCACGGCGACCGGTTCATCCTGCGGAGTGAAGGTGAGCCGATCGACCAGGTGCGTACGGATGAAACGCACCGGGTCGTACAGGTCCAAACGGGTATCCCCCAGGTCCTGGACCAGGCGCAGGGTGCAGGGGCTGGTGTCGCAATAGATCGGGTCCAGGCCGCCCCGGCTGGCGTGCAGCAGGGCATTGATCAGCTCCTGGCGCTTGTGTTCAGCCTGCTCAGGGTAGCCTTTGGAGGCGAAGGGCTGGCCGCAGCACAGGCTTTCGGCATTGTCAGGAAAGACCACCTGATACCCTGCCTTCTCCAGCAGGCTGCGGGTCTTGTCGAGCAACGAGCTCTGCTCGCGATCGGCATACGCCGGGCCCATGACCTTGGACACGCAGGCAGCCAGGTAAACCACGCGAGGGCGCGGGTCGTTGTTCGCCTCACCCACGCGCACAGGGCGCACAGGCTGGGGCATGGCCGGGGTCCAGCGGGGCATGCGCCCTTTGCTGGTCTTGCTCAGGGCGGCGCTCAAGCGGTTCAGGCGCGGCGCGCCCAGCAGCTTGCGGGCGGTATTGGCGGCGGTCAGGGACAGGCGCGCGCCGCCCATGGCCGTCTTGAAGTGTTCGGCCAACCAGTCGGCGGCCTTGCCATGTTTGGCCGCCTGGGCGCGCAGCTTCTTGACCAGCTCGCCGGTGTTGATGCCCACCGGGCAGCGCTGGGCACACAGCCCCGTGGCGGCGCAGGTGTCCATGCCCTGGTACTGGAAGGTGTCGCGCAGCGCGCGGGTGTCCTGGCCGTCGCGCTCCCTGGCCTGGATATCCCGCCACATGACGATGCGCTGGCGCGGGCTGAGGGTCAGCCCCTTGGACGGGCACACCGGTTCGCAGAACCCGCATTCGATGCATTTGTCGACGATCGCGTCGGCAGCCGGCAGCGGCTTGAGGTGCTTGAGGTGGATGGCCGGGTCTTCGCTGAGCACCACATCGGGGTTGAGAATGCCGTTAGGGTCGAGCAGGCGCTTGAGCTGCCACATCAGCTGGTAGGCATCCTGGCCCCATTCGAGCGCCACGAAGGGCGCCATGTTGCGGCCGGTGCCGTGCTCGGCCTTGAGCGAGCCGCCGAACTCCACGGCCACCAACTGCGCCACGTCGTCCATGAAGGCCTGGTAGCGCGCCACTTCCTCGGCGCTGTTGAAACCCTGGGTGAAGACGAAGTGCAGGTTGCCTTCCAGCGCATGGCCGAAAATGATTGCCTCGTCGTAGCGGTGCTGGTCGAACAGCTGGATCAGCCGGTTGACGCCTTCGGCCAGTTGCTCGACGGGGAAGGTGACGTCTTCGATGATGACCGTGGTGCCGGTCTGGCGCACGGCGCCCACGGCGGGGAAGGTGTCCTTGCGGATCTTCCACAGCTGGTTGTACACCACCGGGTCTTCGCTGAAATCCACTTGCTGTTCCAGGGGGAACTCGGCAATCGAGGCCATCACTTGGTGCACTTGCTCGTGCAGCAGGGTCTGGCTGGCGGCGCGGGATTCGATCAACAGGGCGCAGGCGTTGGCCGACAGGCCCTTGACCCACACCGGCATGCCGGCCATGTCCTGCACCGAGCGCAGGCTGCGCCGGTCCAGCAACTCCACGGCCGATACGGGCTGGCGCTTGAGGATCGGCACGGCGCGGCAGCAGCTTTCGACACTGGGGAACACCAGCAGGGCGCTGGCCTTGTGCGGGTGGTCGGGCACGGTGTCGTAGGTCACCGCGCTGATGAAGCCCAGGGTGCCCTCGGAGCCGACCAGCAGGTGCTGCAGGATATCGAGCGGCTGGTCGAAATCCACCAGGGCATTGAGCGACAGGCCGGTGGTGTTCTTGAGCCGGTACTTGTGCCGGATGCGCTCGGCCAGGGCTGTGTTGGCGCGGGTCTCCCGGCCCAGGCGGGCGAGGGCGTCGAGCAAGGGGGCGTGGCTGTTCTGGAAGGCCGCGACGCTGGCCGGGTCCTCGCTGTCAAGGCAGGTGCCGTCGGCCAGCACCAGGCGCAGGCCGGCCAGGGTGTGGTAGGTGTTCTGCGCCGTGCCGCAGCACATGCCGCTGGCGTTGTTGGCGACGATACCGCCAATCTTGCAGGCATTGATCGAGGCAGGGTCGGGGCCGATCTTGCGCCCGAACGGCGCCAGCCAGGCGTTGGCCTGGGCGCCGATGACACCCGGCTGCAGCCTGATCTGTTCGCCCTGGCCGCGCACCTCGCGCCCGTTCCAGTTATCGCCCAGCACGATCAGGACCGAATCGCTGATGGCCTGGCCGGACAAGCTGGTGCCGGCGGCGCGGAAGGTGATGGGCACCCGCTCGCGCTGGGCCAGCTTGATCAGCCCGACCACCTCGTCCTCGGACTCCACCCGCACCACCAGCTTGGGGATCAGGCGATAGAAGCTGGCATCGGTGCCGAAGGCCAGGGTAGAGGTCGGGTCGTCGAAGCGACGCTCGGCAGGTATCAGGCGCTCGGCATCGCGCAGAAACGCAGCAGGCAGGCTCATGCAGTCTCCTCGCGGGGCCGCGGCGTCTGGTGCGGCGCGTGCCCCGGTAATCAGGCGGTGTTTCAGGCAGGCGCTCAGGCGCCGAGTTCGCGTACCAGCGAGTCGCGGGTGATCTCGCCGATGGACTTGGTGCCGGTCAGCACCATGGCCACGCGCATTTCTTTCTCGAACAGCTCCAGCAGGTTCTTCACCCCGGCCTGGCCATGAACGGCCAGGGCATACAGGAAGGCCCGGCCGATCAGCACGGTGTCGGCGCCCAGGGCGATCATGCGCACCACGTCCAGGCCGCTGCGAATGCCCGAGTCGGCCAGGATCTTCAGGTCGCCCTTCACCGCGTCGGCAATCGCCGGCAAGGCGCGGGCGCTGGACAGCACGCCGTCGAGCTGGCGGCCACCGTGGTTGGACACGACGATACCGTCGGCGCCGAACTTGACCGCATCGCGGGCATCGTCGGCATCGAGGATGCCCTTGATGATCATCGGGCCGTCCCAGAATTCGCGGATCCATTCCAGGTCGCGCCAGGAAATGGACGGGTCGAAATTGTTGGCCAGCCAGCCGATGTAGTCGGCCAGGCCCGTAGGGTTGCCCCGGTAGGTGGAGATGTTGCCCAGATCGTGCGGGCGGCCCATGACGCCCACGTCCCATGCCCACTGCGGGTGGGTCATGGCTTGCAGCATACGCCGCAGCGGGCCGTTCCTGCCGCTCATGCCCGAGTGGGCATCGCGGTAGCGGGCGCCGGGGGTGGGCATGTCGACGGTGAACACCAGGGTGCGAACGCCGGCAGCCTTGGCGCGCTCCAGGGCATTGCGCATGAACCCGCGGTCCTTGAGCACGTACAGCTGGAACCACATCGGCCGGTCGATGGCCGGGGCCACTTCTTCGATGGGGCAGACCGAAACGGTGGACATGGTGAACGGGATGCCGTGGGCAGCAGCCGCACGCGCCGCCTGCACTTCGCCACGGCGGGCGTACATGCCGGTCAGGCCGACCGGGGCCAGGGCCACAGGCATGCTCAGGGTTTCACCGAACAGCTCGGTCTGCAGGCTGAGTTCGGACATGTTCTTCAGCACGCGCTGGCGCAGGGCGATGCTGGCCAGGTCCGAAACGTTATGGCGCAGGGTGTGCTCGGCGTAGGCGCCGCCATCGGCATAGTGGAACAGGAAGGGCGGCAACTTGCGTTGGGCGGCGGCGCGGTAATCGGTAGAGGCAGAAATGATCATGGGCTCTCGCAGCTTGGCAGGTGAGTAAGGCCGGGCGATGTGGGCTGCCCGGCCCCTTTCACTTTAGTGATGAACCAGCATGCCGGTCAGCCAGTAGGCCTGCACCAAGGTGATCAGGCCGACGATGGTGGCGAAGAACAGGCTGTGCTTGACGGTGAAGCGGAACAGGTCGGACTCCTTACCCACAAGGCCGGTGGCGGCGCACGCCACGGCGATCGACTGCGGCGAAATCATCTTTCCGGTCACGCCGCCGCTGGTGTTGGCTGCAACCAGCAGGGTGTCGTTCACGCCGATCTGGTGCGCGGTGGTGGCTTGCAACGAGCTGAACAGGGCGTTGGAGGAGGTGTCCGAACCGGTCAGGAACACCCCCAGCCAGCCCAGGAACGGCGAGAAGAACGGGAACGCCGCGCCGGTGCCGGCCAGTACCAGGGCCATGGTCGAGGACATGCCGGAATAGTTGGTCACGAAGGCGAAGGCCAGCACCATGCCGATGGACAGAATGGGCCAGCGCAGCTCGAAGAGTGTTTCCTTGAAAGTGGTCAGACCAGTCTTGACGTTGATCTTGAGCACGGCCATGGAGATCAGTGCCGACAGGAAGATCGCGGTGCCCGTGGCAGAAATCGGGTCGAGCTTGAACACGGCCGGCATGGCGGTAGGCGCAGCCACGATGGGGGCGGTCTTGATCACCAGTTGGTCGAGGTGCGGGATGGCGAAGTTGAACACGAAGTTGTACATCGCACCGCCCGGGGCGAACGCGGCCTTGAAGGGCTTGAGGGTCCAGATCGTCACCAGCACCGTGAGGATCAGGAACGGCGACCAGGCCTTGAAGATTTCACCCAGGCTGTAGGGGCTTGGCTGGCTGCCACCGGTTTGCACCACGGCCGCGCCGACGCTGCCGGTGGCCGCCGCGAACGAACGCTTGGGCTGCCACACTTTCAGGAACAAGGTCAGGGCGATCAGGCTGGCCAGGGCCGAGGTGATGTCAGGGAGTTCCGGGCCGATGAAGTTCGAGGTGAAGTACTGGGTGACGGCGAAGCTCAGGCCGGCCACCAGGGCCGCAGGCCAGGTTTCCTTCACGCCGCGCAGGCCGTCCATCATGAACACCAGCCAGAACGGCACGAACAGCGACAGCAACGGCAGCTGGCGACCAGTCATGGCGCCGATGTGGAAGGCGTCGATGCCGGTGACCTGGCCTGCCACGATGATCGGGATGCCCAGCGCGCCGAAGGCGACCGGTGCGGTGTTGGCGATCAGGCACAGGCCTGCGGCGTACAGCGGGTTGAAGCCAAGGCCCACCAGCAGCGCGGCGGTGATCGCCACCGGTGCACCAAAGCCGGCCGCCCCTTCCAGGAAGGCGCCGAAGCAGAAGCCGATCAGCAACACCTGCAGGCGCTGGTCGTCGGTGATCGACAGCACCGAACTGCGGATCACCTCGAACTGGCCGCTCTTGACCGTGAGTTTGTACAGGAACACGGCCGCGACGATGATCCAGGCGATGGGCCACAGACCATAGAGGAAGCCGTAGCCGGCAGCCGCCAGGGCCATGTCGACAGGCATCTGGAAGGCAAAGATCGCCACCAGGATCGACAAGCCCAAGGTGATGCTGCCGGCGACATGGCCCTTCAGACGGAAGACGGCCAGGGCCAGGAAGAAGAAGACGATGGGGATGACCGCCGCCAGTGCGGACAGGCCGAGACTGCCCAGCGGGCTGTAGAGTTGTTGCCAGGTTTGCATATGGGGTGGCCCCTAATTGTTGTTGGTCATGCGCCGGCCCTGGATAATTGGTAAGACCAATTTACAATGGCTCGCCGCTAGGTTAAAAGCGCACACGGGGGTGTGTCAATTTGTCCGAGGCAGCACTTTGGTCGAATGCCGATGAGCGGGCAGGTGATGTGGCGTGAAAATCGAGCGCTGGTGGGTGTCGGCCGGCTGTGGATCGGCGAGAATGGATGCCCCGGATATCAGCCGGGATTCGTGGAGAGCGTGTGATGGTTTTTGATCAGGTCCGCCAGCGGCGCCTGTCCGACGACATTGTCGATCGGTTGGAAGGGATGATTCTGGAAGGCACGTTGACGTCGGGCCAGCGGCTGCCAGCCGAACGCGTGCTGGCCGAGCAGTTTGGGGTATCACGCCCGTCGTTGCGCGAAGCGATCCAGAAGCTGGTGGCCAAGGGGTTGCTGGTCAGCAAGCAAGGCGGCGGCAACTATGTGGCGCAGTCGCTGGGCTCCACGTTCAGTGACCCGTTGTTGCAACTGCTCGAACACAGCCCTCAGGCGCAACACGACCTGCTGGAGTTTCGCCATACCCTGGAGGCGTCTTGTGCCTACTACGCGGCCCAGCGCGCCACCGCACCCGACCGGGCTCGCTTGAAGGAGGCGTTCGACGTGCTGCAGGACTGCTACGCACGGGTGGGGGAGGTCACGCGGGCCGAAGAAGGCGCCGCCGATGCGCGCTTTCACCTGGCCATTGCCGAGGCCAGTCACAATGCCGTGCTGCTGCACACCATTCGCGGCTTGTTCGACCTGCTCAAGCGCAACGTGGTCACCAACATCGGTGGCATGTACCAGCAACGCAGCGAAACGCGCGACATGCTGATCAGCCAGCACCGGGAGTTGTACCTGGCGATCGTCGAAGGCAGGGCCGAGGATGCGCGGGAGGTGTCCAGCCGGCACATTCTGTACGTGCAGGAGGTGCTCGAAGAGGCGCATGAAGAGGCGCAGCGGGTCGCACGGGCGGAGCGGCGCAACGGGCACTGAGGGTATGTGTGCGGGCGAGTGTACGCATGAACAGGTG
This sequence comes from Pseudomonas sp. UBA5568, assembly GCF_002425525.1. Lineage (NCBI taxonomy): Bacteria > Pseudomonadati > Pseudomonadota > Gammaproteobacteria > Pseudomonadales > Pseudomonadaceae > Pseudomonas > Pseudomonas sp. UBA5568. The sequence goes on from NZ_DIMK01000016.1 coordinate 6,869, forward strand.
GCCGCTGTGGGCGGCGCGCTGTTCACGGCAGGTAAGCTTCCCCTTGATGAAACGATCGGGCAACTAGTTGCCCGTATCATCACTCGGCGGGGAAGAGGGGCAAGCGTTAGTCTTCCTTGCCCTTGTTGCGCACGGCCCGCTGCAGCTCGCGGTTGGAATCGCGTTCGCGCACGGTATCGCGCTTGTCGTATTCCTTCTTGCCCTTACCCAGTGCGATTTCGCACTTGATCAGGTGCTTGCTCCAATACAGCGCCAATGCCACGCAGGTATAACCCTTTTGCGCCACGGCCGCTTCGAGCCGCTCGAGCTCACGCTTGTTGAGCAGCAGCTTGCGGGTGCGGATGGGGTCTGCGATGACGTGGGTGCTGGCGGTGGTCAGCGGGGTGATGTGGCTGCCGAACAGCCAGGCCTCACCGTCCTTGAGCAGCACGTAGCTGTCAACGAGGTGCGCCTTGCCGGCTCGCAGGCTTTTTACTTCCCAGCCGGACAGGACCAGCCCGGCCTCGAACTTGTGTTCGATGAAGTAATCGTGTCGCGCTTTCTTGTTCTGCGCGATGGTCCCGGTCGGATGTTTTTTTTGCTTAGCCATAGGGTCGGCATTATAGGCAAGTCCGCGCGTCGTCCGCTATGGGATTTCTGCGTGCTTGAGCCACTGGAATGAATACCGGACAATGCAGGCACTGTCATAGGTACAGAACCTGTAATCGGAATGCTGCGAAGCACCGCCACCCAGCCTAGGAAGTGACGCCTGGATGACTACCCATATTCAACGCTCCGCCCTGCTGCCGTATCCTGCCCAGGCCTTGTACGACCTGGTAAACGATGTAGCCAGCTACCCGGACTTCTTGCCCTGGTGTTCCGACTCGACGGTGCTCGAAGCCAGCGAAACCCACATGCGCGCCAAGCTCGAGGTGGCCAAAGGCGGTATCAGCCAGCACTTCGTTACCCGCAATGTGCTGATGCCGGGGGAATCCATCGAGATGAACCTGGAGGAGGGGCCGTTCTCCCAGCTGCATGGCATCTGGGTGTTCAAGCCGCTGGGCGAGAAGGCCTGCAAGATCAGCTTGGACCTGTCGTTCGACTATGCCGGCTCATTGGTGCGCGCCACGCTGGGGCCGCTTTTCAATCAGGCAGCCAATACCCTGGTGGATGCGTTCTGCGAGCGTGCCAAGCAGTTGTACGCTGCTTCGTAAGGTCTGCAATCGAGGTATCGCCAAGCGCCTCCAGTGGCAGGAGGCGGTGACGTTTGATTGGCAGCGTTTCTTGCAGCAATGAAAAAGCCCGGACACTGTCCGGGCTTTTTTGTATCAGCGCGTTTAGCGCGTTTCCAGCGGTGCCGGTGTCGGCACTGGCGTGGTTTCGATGGTGTCGATTTCGCGCTGGATGGATTCCTCGACCGAGCCTGGTTTGGCCGGTTTTTCTTCCGGCTGGGTTGCCGGCTGCTCGCCGTTGGCGCCTGGGCTGACCGTGGTGTCACCGCTGCCACCGAGGATTTCCTGGTCGCGGCTGACGCCCGGCATGAAGTCGCCAGACAGGCTTACGAGCTGGTCGCTTTCATTGAAGAAAATGCTCATGCGTTCCTGTTGGCGCTGACCGCCACCAGGTTGCAGGCTGTAGAGGTAATCCCACCGGTTGGTGTGGAACGTATCCTGAATCAGAGGGTTACCCATGATAAACCGCACTTGCCGCCGGGTCATTCCCGGACGCAATTGGTCTATCATGTCTTGCGTGACGACATTGCCCTGCTGGATGTCGATTTTGTAAACCCCGGGAAACGAGCAACCGGCGAGTGCGAGCAGTCCCACGAAGGTGAGGCTGGTTAGCAAGAGCTTGGTGTTTTGCATCGGTGGGCGACTTCCACTATCTTGGCTGGACAACGTAAACACCGATCATACCCGTATTAAGAGAAGCTGCGAAGCAGCATCGGCGAGAAAGCTGACCATGGTTGAAAATAGCGAATTGCGCAAAGCCGGTCTCAAGGTGACCCTGCCTCGAGTCAAGATCCTTCAAATGCTCGACTCTGCCGAGCAGCGTCACATGAGCGCCGAAGATGTGTACAAGGCCCTCATGGAGGCAGGCGAGGATGTTGGCCTGGCCACCGTGTACCGTGTACTGACCCAGTTCGAAGCAGCAGGTCTGGTGGTTCGCCACAACTTCGACGGCGGTCATGCGGTGTTTGAACTGGCCGATGGCGGTCACCACGACCATATGGTCAACGTGGATACCAGTGAAGTCATCGAGTTCATGGACGCCGAGATCGAGAAGCGTCAGCGTGAAATTGTCGAAGAGCACGGTTTCGAGCTGGTGGACCACAACCTGGTCCTTTATGTGCGTAAGAAGAAGTAACGATTACTTCGTTCTTAAACAGCAAAGGCGACCCTAGGGTCGCCTTTGTTTTTTCTGCAAGCGGTGGTGTTGGCCGTTACCCCGGCCCTTTGCCGAATGACTTCAGGCCTTGCCGCTGACCACCATCTTGCGCGCATGGGCCAGCGATTCCTTGGTCAGGTCGATGCCACCCAGCATGCGCGCCACTTCCTCGACTCGTTCGCGTTTGCCAAGGCTGGCCACAGCCGTGTGCGTGGTATCGCTCTCGCGGACCTTGTGCACGAACAGGTGATGATGGCCTTGCGCGGCCACCTGGGGCAGGTGGGTGACGGTCAATACCTGGCCGCGTTCGCCCAGGCGACGCAACAGTTGGCCCACGATTTCCGCCGTCGGCCCGCCGATGCCTACGTCCACTTCGTCGAACACCAGGGTAGGGATGCGCGAGGTCTGGGCCGTGATGACCTGGATCGCCAGGCTGATCCGGGACAGTTCGCCGCCCGAGGCGACTTTGGACAGCGCCTTCAGGGGTTGGCCGGGGTTGGCGCTGACCAGCAATTCGATCTGCTCGAGCCCATTGGGTGAAAGGTCGGCCGTCTCATTGGGCGTGAGCTGAATGCAGAAGCGACCGCCGGGCATGCCCAGGCGCTGGATTTCCTGCTCGACAGCCTCTGCCAGCTGCTTGGCGGCATGCTGACGCAGCCCGCTCAGTTCGCGGGCCTTCTCTTTATAGTGCTGAGCGAATGCAGCCATCTCTTCGCCCAGGCGTTCCAGCGATTCGTCGCTGGCGTTGAGCCCTTCGAGTTCCTCCATCAACTGCTGCTGCAGGTGGGGTAGCTCCGTGGGGTGCACCCGGTGCTTGCGCGCCAGGGTATAGATGGTGTCGAGGCGTTCTTCCAGGGCCTGCAGGCGCATGGGGTCGGCATCGAAGTTGTCGAGGAAACGGTTGAGCTCGCCCACGGCTTCTTCCACCTGAATCTGCGCGCTGGCAATCAGGTTGGCCGCTTCCGACAGTGCCTTGGGGGCGTTGCTGGCAGCGCCCAACCGGTTGAGGCTGGAGGTGAGCGCGCCAAGCACATTGCCCGAATCGCTTTCACTGCACTGGTCGATGACCTGGCGGCAAATGCCGAACAGGGCCTCGGCGCTGGTGAGGTTCTTGTGCTCCTGCTCCAGGTGCTCCAGCTCGTTTTCGCCCAGGCCCAGGTTGTCCAGCTCTTCGAGCTGGTAGCTGAGCAGCTGGTGACGGGCCCGCTGTTCGTCGCCGGAATTGGACAGGCGCTCCAGTTCGAGTCGCGTCTGGTTCCAGCGCTTGGCCGCCATTTGCACCTGCCGGGCCAGGTCGATGGCCCCGGCGTACTCGTCGAGCAGGCGCCGGTGGGTGTCGGCCTTGAGCAGGGACTGGTGCTCATGCTGGCTGTGGATGTCTATCAGCAGCTCGCCCAGGGCCTTGAGGTCGCCGAGCGGGCAGGGCGTGCCGTTGATGTAGCCACGGCTGCGGCCTTCGGCAGTGATGACACGCCGCAGGATGCACAGCCCGTCGCTGGCGAGGTCGCGTTCGGCCAGCCAGGTGTGGGCTTCGGGAATGTCGACCAGGTCGAACGTGGCGAGGATGTCGGCCTTGTCGGTGCCGGGGCGTACCACACCGCTGTCGGCGCGGTCGCCCAGGGCCAGGCCCAGGGCATCGAGCATGATCGACTTGCCCGCACCTGTCTCGCCCGTGATCACGGACATGCCGCGGGCGATTTCCAGGTCGAGGTGTTCGACGATGGCGTAGTTGTGAATGGACAGGTGCACCAGCATGAGGGCGACTCCAGAAAGTCATGTCTGGTTATTTATACAGTAGTTTTTTCCAGCCTGCCAATGCCCTTTTGGCGCAAACGCTTGAAGGCGTAAAAACCGGGTTGCCCCTTGAAGCTGTATTTTCCGGCCCCATATACGCCACATCACCGGCGAGCCTGGCTCGCAGTCCACCAAATTGCGCAGGAGATATCCCATGGCTGATGAGCAGCTGAACGAGAAAGACCTCAACGTCGAGCAAACCGGTGCCGACAACGCAGCTGATGCCCGCGTGCTGGAACTCGAAGAACAGCTGGCCGCGGCCAAGGACCAGTCGCTGCGTACCGTGGCCGAACTGCAGAACATCCGCCGTCGTGCCGAGCAGGATGTGGAAAAGGCGCACAAGTTCGCCCTGGAAAAATTCTCCACCGACCTGCTGCCTGTGATCGACAGCCTGGAACTGGCCCTGGCTCACTCCAGCGCCCAGGACGAACACGTCAAGCAGATCCGCGAAGGCGTCGAGCTGACCCTGAAGATGTTCCAGGACACCCTCAAGCGCTACAACCTCGAAGCCATCGACCCGCACGGCCAGCCGTTCAACCCTGAGCATCATCAGGCCATGGCCATGCAGGAAAACGCCGAGGTCGAACCCAACAGCGTATTGAACGTGTTCCAGAAGGGCTACCTGCTCAACGGCCGCCTGCTGCGCCCCGCCATGGTGGTGGTCAGCAAGGCGCCGAGCGCAGCGCAACCTTCTATCGATGAAAAGGCTTGAAATCCTTCCGGGCATCCCCATCTAAGTGTCAAGCCTTCAAGTATTACCGCAGTTGGCCACAGTAGCCGCTGCTACCTCATTCAAGTTTCGGGAGAGTTAACATGGGCAAGATCATCGGTATCGACCTGGGGACCACCAACTCGTGCGTCTCCGTGCTGGAAAACGGTAACGTCAAAGTCATCGAGAACGCCGAGGGTGCGCGTACCACCCCCTCGATCGTGGCCTACGCCAACGACGGCGAAATCTTGGTCGGCCAGTCGGCCAAGCGCCAGGCCGTGACCAACCCGCACAATACGCTGTTTGCCGTCAAGCGCCTGATCGGCCGCCGCTTCGAAGAAGACGTCGTGCAGAAAGACATCAAGCTGGTGCCTTACAAGATCGTCAAGGCCAACAATGGCGACGCCTGGGTTCAGGCCAGCGGCAAAGACATGGCCCCGCCGCAGATCAGCGCTGAAGTGCTGAAGAAAATGAAGAAGACCGCCGAAGACTACCTCGGCGAGCCTGTGACCGAAGCGGTCATCACCGTGCCGGCCTACTTCAACGACAGCCAGCGTCAGGCCACCAAGGACGCCGGCCGCATCGCCGGCCTGGACGTCAAGCGCATCATCAACGAGCCGACCGCCGCTGCACTGGCCTACGGCATGGACAAGGCCAAGGGCGACCACACCGTCATCGTCTATGACCTGGGTGGTGGTACCTTCGACGTATCGGTCATCGAAATTGCCGAAGTCGACGGCGAGCATCAGTTCGAAGTACTGGCCACCAACGGCGACACCTTCCTGGGTGGCGAAGACTTCGACATGCGCCTGATCGACTACCTCGTCGACGAGTTCAAGAAAGAGTCCGGCATGGACCTGAAGAACGATCCGCTGGCCCTGCAGCGCCTGAAGGAAGCTGCTGAAAAGGCCAAGATCGAGCTGTCCTCGGCCCAGTCGACCGACGTCAACCTGCCGTACATCACTGCAGATGCAACCGGTCCGAAGCACTTGAACGTGAAGATTTCCCGCGCCAAGCTGGAATCGCTGGTCGAAGACCTGGTCAGCCGCACCATCGAGCCTTGCCGCATTGCGCTCAAGGACGCCGGTATCGACGCCAGCAAGATCGACGACGTGATCCTGGTCGGTGGCCAGACCCGTATGCCGCTGGTTCAGAAAGCCGTTGCCGACTTCTTCGGCAAGGAAGCGCGCAAGGACGTGAACCCGGACGAAGCCGTTGCCATGGGTGCCGCCATCCAGGGCGCAGTATTGGCCGGTGACGTGAAGGACGTTCTGCTGCTGGACGTCAGCCCGCTGACCCTGGGTATCGAAACCATGGGCGGCGTGATGACCTCGCTGATCGAGAAGAACACCACCATCCCGACCAAGAAGTCGCAGGTGTTCTCGACGGCCGACGACAACCAGGGCGCCGTGACCATTCACGTGCTGCAAGGCGAGCGCAAGCAGGCGGCACAGAACAAGTCGCTGGGCAAGTTCGACCTGGCTGACATTCCGCCAGCACCACGTGGCGTGCCGCAGATCGAAGTGACCTTCGACATCGACGCCAACGGCATCCTGCACGTCAGCGCCAAAGACAAGGCCACTGGCAAGTCGCAGTCCATCGTCATCAAGGCCAACTCCGGCCTGTCGGACGACGAAATCGAGCGCATGGTGCGTGACGCCGAGGCCAACGCCGAGGAAGACCGCAAGTTCGAAGAGCTGGCCGCTGCCCGTAACCAGGGTGATGCACTGGTTCACTCGACCCGCAAGATGGTCGCCGACGCGGGTGACAAGGTCACCGCCGAAGAAAAGACTGCCATCGAAGCGGCCGTGGTCGCCCTGGAAACCGCCGTCAAAGGCGACGACAAGGCTGCCATCGACGCCAAGGTCGAAGAGCTGTCCAAGGTCTCTGCACCGGTTGCCCAGAAGATGTACGCCGAGCAGTCGGCTGAACAGCCTCAGGGCGGCGCGCAGCAGGCCGAGCCGGAAGCCAAGCACGATGACGTGGTGGACGCCGAGTTCGAAGAAGTGAAAGACAACAACAAGCAGTAATTTCTGCAAGTTGTCGGCCAGTGCACCGCCGTTTGGCGGTGAACTGGTAGGATGTCGCCGCGCGGGGGCTTGCTCCCGCGTTGACGTATCTGGAATTCGAGAATTTTTGCAGCATTTGTCAGCCCCTCATGGGGAGCAGGTGCTGACGGCGCGGCGCAGATGCCGGACGCCCAACAAGGTGCAAATGACCTATGTCCAAGCGTGATTATTATGAGGTCCTGGGTGTCGAGCGCGGCGCCACGGATGCTGACCTCAAGAAAGCCTATCGCCGGTTGGCGATGAAGTACCACCCCGACCGCAACCCGGGTGACAAAGAGTCCGAAGACAAATTCAAGGAAGCCAACGAGGCCTACGAGGTCCTGTCGGACGCCAGCAAGCGCGCAGCGTTCGACCAGTATGGTCATGCCGGTGTCGACCCGAGCATGGGTGGCGGCGGGGCCGGTTTCGGGGGCGCCAACTTCTCCGATATCTTCGGTGATGTGTTCAGCGATTTCTTCGGCGGCGGCCGGGGTGGTGGACGCGGTGGCGCCCAGCGCGGCAGCGACCTGCGCTACACCCTGGAGCTGAACCTGGAAGAAGCCGTACGCGGCACCACGGTCAGCATTCGCGTGCCGACGCTGGTCAACTGCCAGCCGTGCGATGGCAGCGGTGCGAAGAAAGGCTCCACCCCGTCGACGTGCCCGACCTGCGGCGGTATCGGCCAGGTGCGCATGCAGCAGGGCTTCTTCTCGGTGCAGCAGACCTGCCCGCGCTGCCATGGCCAGGGCAAGATCATCACCGACCCTTGTGGCGCCTGCCATGGCGAAGGCCGGGTCGAGGAATACAAGACCCTGTCGGTCAAGGTGCCAGCAGGCGTCGACACCGGTGATCGCATACGCCTGTCGGGCGAGGGCGAAGCCGGCGCGCACGGTGGGCCGACCGGTGACCTGTACGTGGTGATCAACGTGCGTGAGCACGAGATCTTCCAGCGTGATGGCAAGCACTTGTACTGCGAAGTGCCGATCAGCTTCACCGATGCTGCGCTCGGTGGCGAACTCGAGGTGCCAACCCTCGACGGTCGGGTCAAGCTGCGCATTCCCGAAGGCACCCAGACCGGCAAGCAGTTCCGCCTGCGTGGCAAGGGCGTGGCGCCTGTGCGCGGTGGTGGTGCGGGCGATCTACTGTGCCGCGTGGCGGTGGAGACGCCGGTCAACCTCAGCCGTCGCCAGCGCGAGCTGCTTGAAGAGCTGCGTGATTCGCTCGAAGGCGACAGCTCCCATTCGCCCAAGGCCAATGGCTGGTTCGATGGCGTGAAGCGTTTCTTCGGCGATCTCTGACAAGGAAAAGGCTATGCGACGTATTGCAGTGATGGGCGCGGCAGGGCGAATGGGCAAGACCCTCGTCGAGGCCGTGCAGCAAACCGCAGGTGCCGGACTCACGGCTGCCATCGACCGCCCGGACAGCACGCTGGTGGGTGCGGACGCAGGCGAGTTGGCGGCCCTGGGGCGCATTGGCGTGCTGCTGTCAGACGACCTGGCCAAGGTTGCCGATGACTTCGACGTGCTGATCGACTTCACCCATCCATCGGTCACCCTGAAGAACCTGGCGTTCTGCCGCAAGCATGGCAAGGCCATGGTCATCGGCACCACCGGGTTCACCGTGGAAGAAAAGCACCTGCTGGCCGAAGCGGGCAAAGACATCCCGATCGTGTTCGCGGCCAACTTCAGTGTGGGCGTCAACCTCAGCCTCAAGCTGCTGGACATCGCGGCGCGTGTGCTGGGCGATGACGTCGATATCGAGATCCTCGAGGCGCATCACCGCCATAAGGTCGATGCGCCTTCGGGCACCGCGCTGCGCATGGGTGAAGTGGTGGCCAATGCGCTGGGGCGCGACCTGCAGGAAGTGGCGGTGTATGGCCGCGAAGGGCAGACCGGTGCACGTGATCGCAAGACCATCGGCTTTGCCACGGTGCGCGCCGGCGATGTGGTCGGTGATCACACGGTGCTGTTCGCTGCCGAAGGCGAGCGCCTGGAGATCACCCACAAGGCCTCCAGCCGCATGACATTCGCCAAGGGTGCCGTGCGAGCGGCTTTGTGGCTGGACGGGCGCGAGCCTGGCCTGTACGACATGCAGGATGTGCTCGAGCTGCACTGAGCCATCGGTCGTGACCAGGGCAACCTGCCGCCGCTGACGCGCACCTGTGCGGATCTAGGCGGTGGGGCTCGCTTCTGGCGCGTGGCTCTGGCAGCGGTCTGTCGCATTCATGTGTTTAAGAGGCACATATGCGGTAGACCCAAAACGCACTTTTCTGTAAGCTACAGCTTTAGTGTGTCCACTAAAAGCGCGCAGCGAATTGAATTCAGCACATAAAAGCGGGGTGACGTGTCCATACGTCACTCCGCTTTTTTGCAACCTGCGATCGCCCTTTCATGCTTGATTTTCGGGAGGTCTTCTTGACAAAGCCAGCCATACTCGCCCTTGCCGACGGCAGTATTTTCCGCGGTGAGGCAATCGGTGCCGACGGCCAGACCGTTGGTGAGGTGGTATTCAACACCGCTATGACCGGCTACCAGGAAATCCTTACAGACCCTTCCTACGCGCAGCAAATCGTTACCCTGACCTACCCGCACATCGGCAACACCGGCACCACGCCGGAGGACGCAGAATCCAACCGCGTCTGGTCGGCCGGCCTGGTCATTCGCGATCTCCCGCTGCTGGCCAGCAACTGGCGTAACACTCAGTCGCTGCCCGAGTACCTCAAGGCCAACAACGTGGTGGCCATTGCGGGTATCGACACCCGCCGCCTGACCCGAATCCTGCGTGAAAAGGGCGCTCAGAACGGCTGCATCCTGGCCGGTGACGACATCAGCGAAGAAGCCGCGATCGCTGCTGCGCGCGGCTTCCCAGGCCTTAAAGGCATGGACCTGGCCAAGGTGGTTTCCACCAAGGAACGCTACGAATGGCGCTCTAGCGTGTGGGAGCTCAAGACCGACAGCCACCCCACCCTCGAAGCTGCCGACCTGCCTTACCATGTGGTTGCGTTCGACTACGGCGTCAAGCTGAACATCCTGCGCATGCTGGTCGCCCGTGGCTGCCGCGTCACCGTGGTACCGGCCCAGACGCCGGCGAGCGAAGTGCTGGCTCTCAACCCGGACGGCGTTTTCCTGTCCAACGGCCCGGGCGACCCTGAGCCTTGCGACTACGCCATTCAGGCGATCAAGGAAATCCTGGAAACCGACATCCCGGTCTTCGGCATCTGCCTGGGTCACCAGCTGCTGGCCTTGGCCTCCGGCGCCAAGACCGTGAAGATGGGTCACGGCCACCACGGTGCCAACCACCCGGTTCAGGACCTCGATACCGGTGTGGTCATGATCACCAGCCAGAACCACGGCTTTGCGGTAGACGAAGCGACCTTGCCTGGCAACGTGCGCGCCATTCACAAGTCGCTGTTCGACGGCACCTTGCAGGGTATCGAGCGCACCGACAAGAGCGCGTTCAGCTTCCAGGGCCACCCTGAAGCGAGCCCAGGCCCGACCGACGTCGCGCCCCTGTTCGATCGTTTCACCGATGCCATGGCCAAGCGCCGCTGAGTCTCCTGCTTCAAGGCCCCGGGCGGCATGTGCCATGCCCGGATGCGCCTGACCCAGATTGTTCAATGCGGCTTGCCGACTGACCCCGGATTTGAGTGACAACCATGCCAAAACGTACAGACATCAAAAGCATCCTGATTCTCGGCGCTGGCCCGATCGTGATCGGCCAGGCCTGCGAATTCGACTACTCCGGCGCCCAGGCTTGCAAAGCCCTGCGCGAGGAGGGGTTCCGCGTCATCCTGGTGAACTCCAACCCAGCCACCATCATGACCGACCCGGCCATGGCCGACGCCACCTACATCGAGCCGATCAAGTGGCAGTCGGTGGCCAAGATCATCGAGAAAGAGCGCCCTGACGCCGTCCTGCCGACCATGGGTGGCCAGACTGCGCTGAACTGCGCCCTGGACCTGGAGCGCCATGGCGTTCTGGAGAAGTTCGGCGTGGAAATGATCGGCGCCAATGCCGACACCATCGACAAGGCCGAAGACCGTTCGCGCTTTGACAAGGCCATGAAGGACATCGGCCTGGAGTGCCCGCGCTCCGGTATCGCCCACAGCATGGAAGAGGCCAATGCGGTGCTCGAGAAGCTTGGCTTCCCGTGCATCATCCGTCCATCGTTCACCATGGGCGGCACTGGCGGCGGCATCGCCTACAACCGCGAAGAATTCGAAGAAATCTGCACCCGTGGCCTGGACCTGTCGCCGACCAAGGAACTGCTGATCGACGAGTCGCTGATCGGCTGGAAGGAATACGAGATGGAGGTGGTCCGCGACAAGAAGGACAACTGCATCATCGTCTGCTCCATCGAAAACTTCGACCCGATGGGCGTGCACACCGGCGACTCGATCACCGTCGCCCCGGCGCAGACCCTGACCGACAAGGAATACCAGATCATGCGCAACGCCTCCCTGGCGGTGCTGCGTGAAATCGGTGTCGAGACCGGCGGTTCCAACGTGCAGTTCGGCATTTGCCCGAACACCGGCCGCATGGTCGTCATCGAGATGAACCCGCGTGTGTCGCGCTCCTCGGCCCTGGCTTCGAAAGCTACCGGCTTCCCGATCGCCAAGATCGCCGCCAAGCTGGCCATCGGCTACACCCTGGACGAGCTGCAGAACGACATCACCGGTGGCCGCACCCCGGCTTCCTTCGAGCCGTCGATCGACTACGTGGTGACCAAGCTGCCACGCTTTGCTTTCGAGAAATTCCCGAAGGCCGACGCTCGCCTGACGACCCAGATGAAATCGGTCGGTGAAGTCATGGCCATCGGCCGTACTTTCCAGGAATCCTTGCAGAAAGCCCTGCGCGGCCTGGAAGTCGGCGCCTGCGGCCTCGACCCGAAAGTCGACCTGGCCAGCCCCGAGGCTGCCAGCATCCTCAAGCGCGAGCTGACCGTGCCGGGCGCCGAGCGCATCTGGTATGTGGCCGACGCCATGCGTTCGGGCATGACCTGCGAGCAGATCTTCGACCTGACCGGCATCGACATGTGGTTCCTGGTGCAGATGGAAGACCTGATCAAGGAAGAGGAAAAGGTCAAGACCCTGGCCCTCACCGCGATCGACAAGGACTGCATGCTGCGCCTCAAGCGCAAGGGCTTCTCTGACCAGCGTCTGGCCAAGCTGCTGGGCATCACCGACAAGACCCTGCGCCGTCACCGCCACAAGCTGGAAGTGTTCCCGGTGTACAAGCGCGTCGACACCTGCGCCGCCGAGTTCGCCACCGACACCGCCTACCTGTATTCCACCTACGAGGAGGAGTGCGAGGCGAACCCGTCGACTCGCGACAAGATCATGATCCTCGGCGGTGGCCCCAACCGCATCGGGCAGGGCATCGAGTTCGACTACTGCTGCGTGCACGCCGCCTTGGCGCTGCGTGACGACGGTTACGAGACCATCATGGTCAACTGCAACCCGGAAACCGTTTCCACCGACTACGACACCTCCGACCGTCTGTACTTCGAGCCGCTGACGCTGGAAGACGTGCTGGAAGTCTGCCGCGTCGAGAAGCCCAAGGGCGTGATCGTGCACTACGGCGGCCAGACCCCGCTCAAGCTTGCCCGCGCCCTGGAAGAAGCCGGCGTGCCGATCATCGGCACCAGCCCCGACGCCATCGACCGTGCCGAAGACCGTGAGCGCTTCCAGCAGATGGTGCAGCGCCTGAACCTGCTGCAGCCGCCAAACGCCACCGTGCGCAGCGAAGAAGAGGCCATCAGCGCCGCTGGCACCATCGGCTACCCGCTGGTCGTGCGTCCATCCTACGTCCTGGGTGGTCGTGCCATGGAGATCGTCTACGAACTGGACGAGCTCAAGCGCTACCTGCGCGAAGCCGTTCAGGTGTCCAACGACAGCCCGGTGCTGCTGGACCACTTCCTCAACTGCGCCATCGAGATGGACGTGGATGCGGTCTGCGACGGTACCGATGTGGTCATCGGCGCCATCATGCAGCACATCGAGCAGGCCGGCGTTCACTCCGGTGACTCGGCATGTTCGCTGCCACCTTACTCGCTGAGCAAGGAAGTGCAGGATGAAGTGCGTGTGCAGGTCAAGAAAATGGCCCTGGAGCTGGGCGTAGTTGGCCTGATGAACGTGCAACTGGCCCTGCAGGGCGACAAGATCTACGTGATCGAAGTCAACCCGCGTGCCTCGCGTACCGTACCGTTCGTGTCCAAGTGCATCGGCACGTCGCTGGCCATGATCGCCGCCCGCGTCATGGCAGGCAAAACCCTGAAGGAGCTGGGCTTCACCCAGGAAATCATCCCCAACTTCTACAGCGTGAAGGAAGCCGTCTTCCCGTTCGCCAAGTTCCCAGGGGTTGACCCGATCCTCGGCCCTGAGATGAAATCGACCGGTGAAGTAATGGGTGTCGGTGACAGCTTCGGTGAAGCCTTCGCCAAGGCCCAGATGGGTGCCAGCGAAGTACTGCCGACCGGTGGCACTGCGTTCATCAGCGTGCGCGACGACGACAAGCCGCAAGTGGCCGGCGTTGCCCGCGACCTGATCGCCCTGGGCTTCGAAGTGGTGGCAACCGCAGGTACCGCCAAGGTCATCGAGGCGGCCGGCTTGAAGGTACGCCGCGTGAACAAGGTGACCGAAGGCCGTCCTCATGTGGTCGACATGATCAAGAACGACGAAGTGTCGTTGATCATCAACACCACCGAAGGCCGTCAGTCGATCGCCGATTCCTACTCGATTCGCCGCAATGCGCTGCAGCACAAGATCTACTGCACCACGACCATTGCGGCCGGTGAAGCCATCTGCGAGGCGCTGAAATTCGGTCCGGAAAAAACCGTTCGCCGCCTGCAGGATCTGCACGCAGGACTCAAAGCATGAGCATGACCAAATACCCGATGACCGTCCAGGGCGCTCGCGCCCTGGAAGAAGAACTGCTCTTTCTGAGCAAGACCGAGCGCCCGCGCCTGAGCCAAGCCATTGGTGAAGCGCGTGAGCTGGGCGACTTGAAGGAGAACGCCGAGTACCATGCCGCCCGCGAGGAGCAGGGCATGGTCGAGGCCCGTATCCGCGACATCGAAGGCCGTTTGCAGAACTCGGTCGTGATCGACGTGACCACCATTGCCCATACGGGCAAGGTCATTTTCGGCACTACCGTCGATCTGGAAAACACCGAGACGGGTGATCAGGTCACCTACCAGATCGTTGGCGAGGATGAAGCCGACGTGAAGAAAGGCAAGCTGTCCAGCAGTGCGCCGATCGCTCGCGCCATCATTGGCAAGGAAGAGGGTGACACCGTTGTCGTCAAGACGCCAAACGGTACGGTCGAGTACGAGATTGTCGAAGTCAAGCACATCTGACCGGCGCCTGCGGGCGCCTTCCCTCGAGGGGATCCTCTGGCAGCTGGCCCAGGTATTCTGGGTCGGTGGCCTGTGGGTGTTCCACGTGGGGTTGGTGCCTGCGTTGAAAGTCAGCGGCCTTGCGCCATTGCTTGTCCAGGACATTGCCGGGCAGATCGACCGTTGGTTGATCGGCGTGGCACTGCTCGGCTTGATCACCCAGCTGGCGGTATTGGCGAGGGTGGAAGGCCTGGCTGCCTGGTGGCGCCAGTTCCGTGGCCAGATGCTGTTGCTGGGCCTTGGGGCCTGCATCGGCTATTACACCTTGCGCTACGGGATCTCCGTGGGCGAGCGCTGGCAGATGTTCTGTTTCCTGGTGCTGGGCTTTTCCGGCATCGTGCTGGTCGCCCAGCCCGTTCCACTCAGGGCGCGACATTCGCGCCACTGAGCGGCGCCACCGTTACTTGTAACGGTGGACGTTGGACAGCTGCTTGTTCGGCTGAGGGTTCTTGCGGTAGATCAGCGCCTTCTTGCCGATGGTCTGCACCAGCTCGGCGCGGCCGGCCTTGCACAGCGCGGCAATGGTCTCGGCACGCTCTTCGCGGTCTTCGGAACGAATTTCGACCTTGATCAGCTCGTGGTCGGCCAATGCGCGTTCCAATTCGGCGACGACACCTTCATTCAAACCGTTGCCAGCAACGATCAGGACCGGCTTGAGGTCATGACCAATGGATTTGTATTGCTTCTTCTGCTCGTTATTGAGCGGCATAATCTGACCCTTTCCGTCTGATTCTGTAAAATTGACCGGCATTTTACCCGAGGGCCACCGGCTCCGCCCAGTCAATCACCACGCATATCATCGAGGTGCCCCGTGGTACAACGTTCCAAAAGCAGCGCAAACTGGCTGCGAGAGCATTTCAACGACCCTTTCGTCAAACAGGCGCAGAAGGACGGCTACCGCTCGCGAGCAAGCTACAAGCTGCTTGAGATCCAGGAAAAGGACCGCCTGATCCGTCCTGGCATGAGTGTCATCGACCTGGGCGCAGCGCCGGGCGGCTGGTCCCAGGTGACCAGTCGTCTGATTGGTGGTCAGGGTCGACTGATCGCCTCCGACATCCTGGAGATGGACTCAATCCCCGATGTCACCTTCATTCAGGGGGACTTCACCCAGGACGAGGTGCTACGGCAAATTCTCGAAGCCGTCGGCGATTCACACGTAGACCTTGTGATTTCGGACATGGCCCCCAATATGAGTGGTACGCCCGCGGTCGACATACCGCGAGCCATGTTCCTTTGCGAGCTGGCCCTGGATTTGGCAACCCGCGTGCTTCGGCCCGGCGGTGATTTCCTGATCAAGATCTTCCAGGGTGAAGGTTTCGATGTGTACCTCAAGGACGTGCGCACCAAGTTCGACAAGGTACAGATGCGCAAACCGTCTTCATCGCGGGATCGCTCCCGCGAGCAGTACCTGCTTGGCAAGGGGTTCAAGGGCGCGTGAACGGTACTAAGCGCAGCGGCCGATAGTTAATTCCAATCGGCCACGGCGTCAGGATCGTCCGAACTTCGTGTAGTCTGGATTTCACAAAGGGTTACAGACGGTGCCTGCGGTTGCGTGGGCAATGTAGTAAGTTAGGGCGATGAATATCATGCGAGGCACGGCTGCGTCGTGCGCCGGCCTCAGAGGGTAGCGAATTGAACGACATGGCAAAGAATCTGATCCTGTGGTTGATCATCGCAGCTGTCCTGGTGACGGTGATGAACAACTTCTCCAGCCCTAACGAGCCGCAGACCCTCAACTACTCCGACTTCATCCAGCAGGTCAAGGATGGCAAGGTCGAGCGAGTGACCGTCGACGGTTACATCATCACCGGCAAGCGCTCCGACGGCGACAGCTTCAAGACCGTGCGCCCGGCGATCACCGACAACGGCCTGATCGGCGACCTGGTGGACAACCACGTTACCGTCGAGGGCAAGCAGCCCGAGCAGCAGAGCATCTGGACCCAGTTGCTGGTTGCCAGCTTCCCGATCCTGGTCATCATTGCCGTGTTCATGTTCTTCATGCGCCAGATGCAAGGCGGGGCAGGTGGCAAGGGTGGCCCCATGAGCTTTGGCAAGAGCAAGGCGCGCCTGCTCTCCGAGGACCAGGTCAAGACCACCCTGGCTGACGTCGCCGGTTGCGACGAGGCCAAGGAAGAAGTGGGCGAGCTGGTCGAGTTCCTGCGCGACCCGGGCAAGTTCCAGCGCTTAGGCGGCCGCATTCCGCGCGGTGTGCTGATGGTGGGCCCGCCCGGTACCGGTAAGACCCTGCTGGCCAAGGCTATTGCAGGCGAGGCCAAGGTGCCGTTCTTCACCATTTCCGGGTCGGACTTCGTTGAAATGTTCGTCGGTGTCGGTGCCAGCCGTGTACGCGACATGTTCGAGCAGGCCAAGAAGCACGCCCCGTGCATCATCTTCATCGACGAGATCGACGCCGTCGGCCGTCACCGTGGTGCTGGCATGGGCGGGGGCCACGACGAGCGTGAGCAGACCCTCAACCAGTTGCTGGTAGAGATGGACGGCTTCGAGATGAACGATGGCATCATCGTCATCGCCGCGACCAACCGCCCTGACGTCCTCGACCCTGCGCTGCTGCGCCCCGGTCGCTTCGACCGTCAGGTCGTCGTTGGCCTGCCGGACATTCGGGGTCGTGAGCAGATTCTTAAAGTGCACATGCGCAAGGCGCCGATCGGCGACAACGTCAACCCGGCCGTCATCGCCCGTGGTACGCCGGGCTTCTCCGGTGCAGACCTTGCCAACCTGGTCAACGAAGCCGCGCTGTTCGCCGCTCGCGCCAACAAGCGCCTGGTCGACATGAAGGAGTTCGAGCTGGCCAAGGACAAGATCATGATGGGCGCTGAGCGCAAGACCATGGTCATGTCCGAAAAGGAAAAGCAGAACACGGCCTACCACGAAGCGGGTCACGCGATCGTCGGTCGCCTGGTGCCCGAGCACGATCCGGTCTACAAGGTGTCGATCATCCCGCGGGGTCGTGCACTGGGTGTGACCATGTTCCTGCCCGAAGAAGACCGCTATAGCCTGTCCAAGCGTGCGCTGATCAGCCAGATCTGCTCCCTCTACGGCGGTCGTATCGCCGAGGAGATGACCCTGGGCTTCGACGGCGTCACCACCGGCGCTTCCAACGACATCATGCGTGCCAGCCAGATCGCGCGGAACATGGTCACCAAGTGGGGCCTGTCCGAGAAGCTGGGCCCGCTGATGTATGCCGAAGAAGACGGCGAAGTGTTCCTGGGTCGTAGCGCAGGCAGCCAGCAGACCAGTGTTTCCGGTGAGACGGCCAAGCTGATCGACTCCGAAGTGCGCAGCATCATCGACCAGTGCTACGCCACTGCCAAGCAGCTGCTGACCGAGAACCGCGACAAGCTCGATGCAATGGCCGAAGCCTTGATGAAGTACGAAACCATCGACGCCGAGCAGATCGACGATATCATGGCCGGCCGTACGCCTCGCGAACCTCGCGATTGGGATGATGATTCGGCTTCCGGTACACCGGCTGCCCAGGGTGACCGCCCGGAATCGCCCATCGGTGGTCCAGCGGCTCAACACTAAGGGCACCTATGAGCTCAGTGCAGCACCCGACCCGATTGCCTTGCGGCAATCGGGTTCTTGATTTGTCGCGTACCCATGTCATGGGTATTCTCAATGTCACGCCCGATTCCTTCTCCGACGGTGGCCGCTTCAGTCAGCGCGACGAGGCTTTGCGCCACGCCGAGGCAATGGTGGCCGCAGGCGCCACGCTGATCGATGTGGGCGGGGAGTCCACCCGCCCGGGTGCGCGGCCCGTTTCGGTCACCGAAGAGCTTGAGCGCGTGGCGCCGATGGTCGAGGCCATCCACCGTCATCTCGATGTGGTGGTGTCGGTGGATACGTCCACGCCTGCCGTCATGCGCGAAGCCGCCCGCCTGGGCGCTGGCCTGATCAACGATGTGCGCGCCCTCGAGCGCGATGGGGCGCTGGATGCCGCTGCTGCAACCGGGCTGCCGGTGTGCCTGATGCACATGCGCGGCGAGCCGGGCACCATGCAGGACGACCCGCATTATGAGAATGTCACCCAGGACGTGGCGCGCTACCTCCAGCAGCGCATGGTGGCCTGTGCGGACGCGGGCATCGAGGCCGACCGCATCGTGCTCGATCCAGGCTTCGGTTTCGCCAAGACCCTGGCCCACAATCTCAGCCTGTTCAAGCACCTCGAAGCGCTCCATCGCCTGGGGCGTCCGCTGCTGGTAGGCGTTTCCCGTAAAAGCATGATCGGCCTGACGCTCGAGCGTCCTGTGGATGAGCGTCTTTATGGCAGCCTGGCGCTCGCGGCGCTGGCCGTGACCAAGGGCGCAAGTATCCTGCGCGTGCATGATGTAGCGCAAACCGTTGACGTGGTCCGCATGATCGCCGCCGTTCAGCACGCCGAATAAGAACATTGGAGTCCCTATGAGCAGAAAATATTTTGGTACCGACGGCATTCGTGGCCGCGTCGGCGAATACCCGATCACCCCAGAGTTCATGCTCAAGCTTGGCTGGGCGGCTGGCATGGCGTTTCGCAAACAAGGCCATTGCCGCGTGCTGGTGGGCAAGGACACGCGGATCTCCGGCTACATGTTCGAATCCGCGCTCGAAGCTGGTCTTTCGGCCGCAGGGGCCGATGTGATGCTGCTGGGCCCGATGCCCACGCCTGCCATCGCCTACCTGACCCGCACCTTCCATGCCGAAGCCGGTATCGTCATCAGTGCCTCGCACAACCCGCACGATGACAATGGCATCAAGTTCTTCTCGGGGCAGGGCACCAAGCTGCCGGACGAAGTGGAGCTGATGATCGAGGAACTGCTCGATCAGCCCATGACCGTCGTGGAGTCGAGCAAGCTGGGCAAGGTTTCGCGCATCAACGACGCAGCCGGTCGCTACATCGAGTTCTGCAAGAGCAGCGTGCCCAGCAGCACCAGCTTCGCCGGCCTCAAGCTGGTGGTCGACTGCGCCCATGGCGCCACGTACAAGGTGGCGCCCAGCGTGTTCCGTGAGTTGGGTGCCGATGTGACTGTGCTGCACGCCCAGCCAGATGGCCTGAACATCAACGAGGGCTGTGGTTCGACCCACATCGAGTCGCTGCAGGCCGCCGTGCTGGTCGGCCACGCAGACCTGGGCATCGCTTTCGACGGTGATGGCGACCGTGTGTTGATGGTCGATCACACCGGCGCGATCGTCGACGGTGACGAGCTGCTGTTCATCATTGCACGCGACCTGCATGACCGCGGCAAGCTGCAAGGGGGCGTGGTAGGCACGCTCATGAGCAACCTGGGGCTGGAGCTTGCGCTCAAGGACCTGGATATCCCATTCGTGCGTGCCAAGGTCGGTGACCGCTACGTCATGGCCGAGCTGCTCGAGCGCGAATGGCTGGTGGGTGGGGAAAATTCCGGCCACGTGGTGTGCTGCAACTACACCACCACGGGGGATGCGATCATCGCTGCGCTGCAGGTGCTGATGGCGCTCAAGCGCCGTGGCGAGACCCTGGCCCAGGCGCGCCAGGCGCTGCGCAAATGCCCGCAAGTGCTGATCAATGTGCGCTTCAGTGCAGGCGACGTGGACCCCCTCGAGCACCCGGACGTCAAGCAAGCCAGCGCGCAGGTCACAGAGGCCCTGGCAGGCCGTGGGCGGGTGTTGCTGCGTAAATCCGGGACCGAGCCGCTGTTGCGCGTCATGGTCGAAGGTGAGGATGAACACCAGGTGCGTCTGCATGCCGAAGCACTGGCAAAGCGTGTCGCAGAAGTTTGTGCCTGAAGCCGCTTGCCAGCGCGAATCTGGTTGGGTAAGATCTGCGCCCACTTTGACCGACGAGGTAAAGCATGCGTCGCCCTATGGTTGCTGGTAACTGGAAGATGCACGGTACCCGCGCCAGCGTCGCTGAGCTGACCGAGGGTTTGCGCAATCTTGCCCTGCCGAGCGGAGTGGAAGTCGCGGTATTCCCGCCAACCTTGTTCATCAACCAAGTGGTTGCCGAACTCGACGGCAAGGGTATTATCGTCGGCGCACAGAATTCTGCGGTAATGCCCGAACAGGGCGCGCTGACCGGTGAAGTTGCTCCGGAACAGCTGGTTGAAGCAGGTTGCAAGTTGGTGTTGATTGGCCATTCGGAACGTCGCCAGGTAATCGGCGAAGATGACGAAGTGCTGAATCGCAAGTTTGCAGCGGCTCAGGCCAAAGGTTTGAAGCCCGTGCTCTGTATTGGGGAAACCCTTGAAGAGCGCGAGGCCGGCAAAACGCTCGAAGTTGTTGGGCGTCAACTGAACAGTATCATCGAAGCTTTCGGTGTTAGTGTGTTTGCCAATGCGGTAATTGCCTATGAGCCTGTATGGGCCATCGGCACTGGCCTAACGGCCACGCCTCAGCAGGCCCAGGATGTGCACGCCGCCATCCGCGGCCAGCTGGCGGCGAAAGATGCTGAAGTGGCTGCGAAGGTGCAGTTGCTCTACGGCGGCAGCGTGAAGGCGGCCAATGCGGCCGAACTGTTCGGCATGCCGGATATCGATGGGGGTCTCATTGGTGGGGCTTCCCTGAACGCAGACGAATTCGGTGCAATTTGTCGCGCCGCAGGAAACTGAACAAATGCTGGAAACAGTCATCGTTGTTTTTCATCTGTTGGCAGCGCTGTCGCTGGTAGTGCTGGTACTGTTGCAACAGGGTAAGGGGGCGGAAGCCGGTGCATCTTTTGGTGCGGGTGCTTCCAATACCGTCTTCGGAAGTCAGGGCTCTGCCACCTTCCTAAGTAAATTCACTGCAATACTCGCTGCCACTTTCTTTTTGACAGCACTTGGGTTAGGATACTTCGCGAAGCAACAAGCTCACCAGCTTAGCCAAGCAGGTCTTCCAGATCCAGCCGTGCTAGAAGTGAAAGAGCAGCCAAAACCGGCCATCAATGATGATGTACCGGTGCTCCAAGAACAGAAGAGCGAAGCCACTCCTAATTCGGGTGATGTACCTCCTCCGGCAGAAGAGCAGAAGTAACGGGTTTCAAAGTAGTATTGCCGAGGTGGTGGAATTGGTAGACACGC